>JAYRXP010000254.1:0-2146 GCA_041917395.1 Paludibacter sp. | reverse complement strand
TACGCCACTTAACGAAACAGTCAGCCTCTTTTTCAACATTTCTTTCGACAAGGCCATGTAGCTGAAGTAAAATGCTGACTGGCTGCCCTGAAGGTTGATTTGTGGTAAATTTGCTCCACCACCAGTGCTGATTTTAAAATCTTTTGGTAACATAAATGTTCCTCCCAGATAGAAGCGTCCGGTGAAGCCGCTGTTTTCCGAATTAATTGTTGCGCTTTTAAGGTCTACGTAGTTCAAACTTCCGTTGGTGTAAACGTTGAGCCATTTTATTCCACGATAACTCCCGAAAACATTAACCCCGATTTGATTCTTTTTGCCAATATTGCCGTAGGTAATTTCCTGAACTCCGGTAACGTTATTCAGAAATGAATATTGCTCAATGCCATTGTTTACAAATGTGTAGGCAATTTCGGCGTTCAGATTGTATTTCTGTGCAAAGCTACTATAACCTAATGTAATAGCATGGCTTTTTTCAGGATCAAGATTTGGATTGCCATAACTTATATAGTTCGGGTCGCGACGATCAACATACGGATTCAGGAACGTTATCCCGGGGCGTTGAATACGCTTGTTGTAACCCAGTTTTAAACTCTTCAAATCGCTGAGGCGATACGTAATAATGGCCGATGGAACAAAAACCGGATAATCTGTAGAAAAATTTCTGGCTGAATTATCAAATTCCGCATTTAGCCAGGTGTGTTCGTAACGTAAACCTCCCTTCAAACTCCACTTTTTGATGTTACCAGTATAGCTGGCATAAGCGCCGAAAATATTCTGATTGTTACTGAATTGCATCACGCTGTCGGCCGACAAGTAGGGCGTAAAGGGAGCTGGCTTTGTAAAATCAAAATAATCGTAATTTTCCTCCGTTTCACTGCTATTCAGTCGACGAATGAATTTTGTGCCCATTTCAACTGTTTGTCCCTTGCCAAATGGTTTCGTGTAATCAGCCTGAAAAGTATGTTCGTTGGTAGAAGCTATATTATTACTCAGTATGTTTTTGGCAATTCCGGGTTGTGGATTGTCAGTAATACGAAGTTCGTTTGTGGCTGTGTAATTACTACTGTTAGGTGTATTGCTCAGTTTGTACGAAAGCGTTAAAAGTTCTCCCTTGGTTTTAAACGAACGCTGATAATCGAGTCCTAAATCGGTGGAACCCCAGCTTTGTTTCTGAAAACTTGATTGTGTATACGAAAACACAGTGTCGGTACCATTCATGTTTATCGTCGAAGCAGTGGTATTACTTTCGGGGCGGCCAAAGCGGCGATTGAACGAGAAAGTAAATAAATTAAGTGTATCGAGTTCGTAACTTAACTGTCCGCTACCGAATTGCATTGGGGTTTTGTTGTTTACAGTAGCCACCTGCGTGCCCCTGGAGTAAGGAGCTCCCGTCATGTAATTGTTTCGTTCGGAACTGGTAATAACCGGAAACTGTTTGAAAATGTTGTAATTGTAGTTTCCCGAAAAACTGAATTTACCTTTTTGTACCATTAAGTTCAGACCACCACCCACTGAGCCGCGTGTTGAACCCTGTGCATTTACGGTAGCCGAATATCCCTGAGCTGACGTATTTTGCATGGTCACGATGTCAATGATTCCGCCTACACCTTCAGCATCGTATTTTGCTCCGGGCTGCGTTATCACCACAATGTTTTTGACCATATTTGCCGGCATACTTTTTAATATCAGTCCCGGATTATTATTAAACATATTGGTTGGTTTACCATTCAGGAAAAATTTGAAGTTAGATGAGCCCTGAAGTTGTATATTGTCCTGTCCATCAACTGTTACCATTGGCACTTTGCGTAACATGTCCAGTACGTTCGACGATTTTGACTCCGGATCCTGTTCAGCATCATACGTAATTTTATCGGCTTCGGCTTTTATCAGTGGACGAGCTGCCACCACATTTACATCTTTTAGCGACTGACTGCTAACCGACAGTGCTACTTTTCCTAACTGAACCGAATTGTTTTGGCTATCAACTTTAAAGCTTCTGATTGCCGGCTTTTTCCCGATACTTGTTACGATAAGTTTGTATGTTCCGGGAACTTTTATGTCACCGCTAAAATTTCCATCTATATCGCTCGCAAATCTCGAAACCGGCTTTTGAGGATCTTTTTCCAATACTACCGAGCAGGTTGCG
>JAYRXP010000253.1:0-1786 GCA_041917395.1 Paludibacter sp. | reverse complement strand
TTCGAAACGCTCTGTGAACAATGGAATATTTTCCTCTTTGAGTGTAAGTCCGGCTGCATACATGTGTCCGCCAAAATTTTCGAGCAAATCGCGACAGGAATCAATCGCCTTATAAATATCAAAACCCGGCACAGAGCGCGCCGACCCGGATGCCATACCATTCGAATTGGTTAGCACTATTGTAGGCTTATAATACTCCTCGGTAAGTCGCGAAGCTACAATACCCACCACTCCTTTGTGCCAGTCGGGCTTATGCACAACTATAGAGCGGCGACTTTCATAGCGCTCATCCGACGCAATAAGCGCTATTGCCTCATCGGTTATGTTTTTATCCAAATCCTTACGGTCGTTGTTATATTCGTTAATGGTTCCACACTTCTCTTTTGCAAAAACAGGATCGTTTGTAATCAGGAGTTGAACAGCTTCAGTAGCCGACTTCATCCGGCCCGATGCATTTATACGCGGGCCTATCTTAAATACTATTTCACTTATACTCAACTCCTTATCCGAAAGACCACACACATCCCTTAAACTCTTAATTCCCACACTTGGATTCGAATTAATTTGCTTTAATCCGTAAAAAGCCAAAATACGATTTTCGCCGGTAATGGGTACAATATCCGACGCTATACTCAGAGCAACTAAATCAAGAAGGGGTGTAAGCTGCGCAAAGTCGATATTATTTACCGACGCAAAAGCCTGCATCAGTTTAAAACCCACACCGCATCCCGAAAGCTCTTTGTAGGGATAATTACAGTCGCTTCGTTTGGAATCGAGGACAGCAACTGCAGGAGGCAAAACAGCATCCGGAGTATGATGATCGCAAATAATGAAATCAACACCCAACGTGTTAGCATATTTTACTTTCTCAACAGCCTTAATACCACAATCGAGTGCAATTATTAACTTAAAATCGTTGGCTGCAGCATAATCAATACCCTGATACGAGATGCCATATCCTTCGCTATAACGGTCGGGAATATAAAAATCAAGGTTGCTGTAGAATTGCTTTAAAAACTTGTAAACTAATGATACCGAAGTAGTACCATCAACATCATAATCGCCATAAATCAGAATTTTCTGATTGAGTTCCATAGCCCCTGTAAGCCGTGCGACAGCCTTGTCCATATCGGCCATCAAAAAAGGATCATGCAACTGCGATAAATCCGGACGAAAGAAAACACGCGCCTCATCGAATGTGGTAATACCCCGCTGCACCAGCAATTGTGCCAGCACGGGACTTATATTCAGTTCATTTGCAAGTGTTTTAATCAGTTTTAATTCTTCATCCGTTTGTTTTTGAAAAATCCATTTGTTTATCATTGTGTAGTATTATTTTCAAAAGAAGAAAAGAAATCAACAATTTTCATACAATTTATTATATGATTTTCAACAGCTCATCAACCTATCAACAGCAACTACAAAATAAAAAGGCTGAATGTAATAGCAAAAAATGATGTGTAAAAGTACAGTTTTATTTTAAAATCTCCAATTTTATAGTTTTCAAAATAGAATCAACTTTGAATTACAGACACTTAATAGATTTATAAGTTTCTATTTAAATATCAACTCCAACTATTGAATTAAATTTGTTATATTTGCAGATAACAAATACATAACAATAAAACTCCGGATTTTCCGTTAATAACAGAGGAATTTTGCATTAAGTTCAATCAATTATGGTTAATACCACCGAAAAAACAGATTTCCGCGAGGACCTCTCGAAATCGATCGAAACGCTTCGGAATGGCGGCTTTTTGCATTGTAACTCCGATTGTGGTTGGTT
>JAYRXP010000252.1:0-4079 GCA_041917395.1 Paludibacter sp. | reverse complement strand
TCGATTACTATAAAGATTACGCCAACGGAACGGTAAATAAAATATGTCAGTACCGGAATGGCAGACTAAACGGTAAACTTTCGTGGTACTATCCTTCCGGCAATCTGAAATACGAATGCAACTACCTGAATGACAGTATTGCGGGTGCCGTAAAAGAATATTACGATTCAACCGCGCTTGTTATCAGGCAAACAGGCTACTACAAAGGCAACAAAAAAAGTGGCAGATGGAAATCGTATTATCCCAATGGAAATTTATACACTTCGGGTAAATACCTCAACGATGTGTTTGATGGCGAATGGCTGGTAAATTACCCCGATGGTATTCCAAAACAAAAAGGAAGTTACCAAAATGGTAAAGCTACCGGAGAATGGACTTTCTACTACGAAACAGGAGAACTGAAAAACAAGGGAAATTACGCTGACGATTTCAAAACCGGCATTTGGGCAACTTATTACAAAGATGGCAAAATAATGTCCGAAATAACTTTCGAAAAAGGACAGCGCAATGGTGTGGCAAAAGCATACAACCAGAATGGAAAACTTGTGGAAACAACTTACTATAAAAATGGAGAAATCATTCCGAAATCGAGGAAAAACAGGAAGTAGTACGCTGCTCTTTTTCATAGCCCTGCTTACATTATCAGTTGGTTGCAAAGACAATACTCCCAGAAGCTATACAAGCATTAAAGGTGCGTGGAACTGCCACGAAATATCTTTCAAACGCAACATGACCTATCAGGTCGATATTTACAAATCGAAAAGTGGCACAACCAATTACCTGATAAGTAATTTTCATAACGACGGCTACGAAAATATTTTTGTTACAGCTGAATTGAATGGGAACAAACTGACAATCACAAACCAAAGTCTGAACCAACCGGGACTTATTGTAAAATCAGGAACAGGCATTATCAATGCCGATTTCACCGAAATTCAGCTGAGCTATATCGTTTTCGACGGCATTTCCGATTTGCAGGTAAACGCAGTTTATTATCGCTGAAAAATTCCAAACAAAAGAGCCGAAACGCATAAATGTGTTTCGGCTCTTTTGTTGTTTTACGGCTGATACAGCCTTACCAGTTGTCGGTACGGAAAGGCAATACAGGCAAACCTGCCGTATTATACAAAAAGCCTTTTCCCGAAGGGTAATTTATATAGCAATAACGTGCTGCAACAGGTTTTTTCACCTCATTGGCAGTCAGAATTACCTGTTTCGATTTTACTTTTGCAGTAGCAGGATAAAATACTTTGTCGTCGCCGGCAATTTCGAAATTGGTAAGCTCTTTTCCGTACGAAGTGAGTCCCATTACAAGATTATCAAACGAAACAACCAGCGAAGAATCCTTGGCTTCCACACTTTTATAAACAGGATTTTTATAAGCTATACCTTCAACCTTGTAAGTTTCGGACAATGCCCAGTACGACAGACGCTGACCAACCGTTTTCTTTTCGGCAGGGTGAATACAGAACTCTTCGCCAAAATCGACAGTAGCAACCATACCGGCACGCGGAATATTCACACTGGCTTTGTATTGTTCGTCGTAAAATTTACCCGACAAAATATCTTTACTATTGTTGTACCAGTAAGGAGCAATCTGTACGAAATAAAATGGCAGTTCCGATAGTTCAAAATCGCTTTTCCAGTTTTCAGTCATGGCCTTCATAAGTCCGGCATAATACTGATATTCGGCACGGTTCGACTCTCCCTGATACCAGATAGCACCTTTTATACTGAAATTCTTAATCGGATGAATCATACCATTATATAAACACGAAGCCCGGTGATGTACAGGTGTTTTTTCCTGAGTTGTATTTTTGAGCGATTCCGGAAATTTTTTCATGGTTTCGCTGTCAATCCACGCTTCGATACGCGAACCGCCCCAGCTTGAATTGATAACGCCCACAGGTATATTCAATGCTTTTTGCAAACGGCTTGCAAAATAATAACCCACGGCGCTGAATTTTCCAACAGACTGAGCAGAAGCAACTTCCCATTTACCCACACAAGTATCTTGTGGTGTATTCAATGAGGCACGTTTCACTGTAAAAAGCCGGAGCTGACAATTTGCGGCATCAGCCAGCGTTTCGTTTGAACCGTTGATAGGTTGGTCGTTGAATCCCAACACGGGCATTTCCATGTTTGATTGCCCCGAACACAGCCAAACTTCGCCAAGCAAGATGTTTTTTAGTTCTACTTTTTCCTTTCCCGAAGTTACCGCAATGACGTATGGACCACCAGCTTCAGTTGTCTTTGCTTTTACAAGCCACTGACCTTTATCGTCGGCAACAGTTGTCATTTTTGCCTTATTCCATCCCGTAGCGACAGTGATTTTTTGATTCGGATCGGCGGTTCCCCAAACCTTAACTTCTGTGTTTCGCTGCAACACCATGTTGTCGCCCAAAACAGAAGCTACTTTGATTTTGGCATTTACAAACAATGCCGAGATAAGAAAAATACCAAGAAAAATGATTTTTGATTTCATAATAATATTTTTTGATGAATAATTTTATCCGAAGCCACAAAGATACAAATAGAAAATTAATTTTAAAAGATGAAAGACAAGCATTTTGCCTGAAAAAAAGACTTTCCGGAAAAACCGAAAAGTCTTTGTATAAAGTCGGGATGACAAGATTCGAACTTGCGACCACTCGCCCCCCAGACGAGTACTCTAAACCGGGCTGAGCTACATCCCGCTCATTTTTGGTGGCACAAAAGTATAAAAATTTTTTCTTGTGCCGAAATGATTTGAGATTTTTTAAAACGTTTTTGTGCCAGGATCTGCGATTCCGGCCTAAAACAATTCGGTGTAGCGGTTGTTTTAAGCGTAGAATTTATCGAAACACTAAATTTCAATATTTCAGAATACAACCATGTGGAATTCAAACTATACCTACGCAGCACTACTTATTGGCAGCATTCTTTTCCCGCTTTTGTTCAGTTTCGAAAAAAACATTCGTTTTATTCGGTTTCGAAAGCCGGTTTTTTGGGCAGTATTAATTCCGGGAATATTTTTCATCATTTGGGATGTTGCATTCACCCGGCTCGGATTCTGGAGTTTTAATCCCGAATACACACTCGAGCCACGTTTTTTAGGACTGCCGCTGGAGGAATGGCTGTTTTTCGTGGTTATTCCGTACTGCAGTTTATTTGTCTACGAAGTTCTGAATTTTTATTTACAAAAACTACAATATAACCGACAACTAAAAGCCATTTTATTCTCAATTGCCATTGCACTGCTTCTTACCGGAATTATGGAATGGGGCGTTTGGTACACTTCTATTTGCCTGACCACCACAGCGCTTTTTCTCTTTTTCATGTTGAACATAAATAAACTTGAAAAGCACCTCACCCACTTCACGTTGGCTTTTGTTGTAGCCTGTATGCCTATGTTTATCGTAAATGGCGTACTTACAGCAATGCCCGTAGTAGAATACAACACTCAGTATTTCAGCAATTTTCGTATAGGAACAATCCCCGCCGAAGATTTCAGTTACTTCCTCCTGCTTTTCAGTATGAATTTTGTCGTTTACGAGAAATTTAAACTCTTTTATAAACAGTGAGCGTACGACCTGAAGTCATACGCTCACTTAGCTATTTATTTTGTTTATTTCTTTTCTTTTACCAGATATACGAGAGTTGGCAAGTGGTCGCTGTAACCATTGAGCCAAACGCCACCCGAATGTGTGCGCATAGGCGTTCCCTTGTACCTGCCTTCCTGCTGAATCAGGAAATTACGGTAAAACACCTCCCCTTTCCAGAATGAAAGTTTCGATTTATCGCCGTTTACCAACTCATGCGACAGAATTATCTGATCGAACAAATTCCACTGGTCGTTGTACGACAATGAACCGATTCCTTTTTCCAGGGTTTTCCAGAACACATTGTAAAGTTGTTTTGGTTGTACGTCCGTCATTTCTCTTTTTGCGCCTAAAACAGTTGCGCAACTTTCGTTTGTTGGGTCATCATTTAAGTCGCCCATTACAATAATTTTTGCTTTAGCATCTACCTTGAAAAGCGAGTCAACAATAGAACGCGTAAGCGCTGCTGCCGCATTTCGTTTCGGACGCGAACGCATT
>JAYRXP010000251.1:0-8258 GCA_041917395.1 Paludibacter sp. | reverse complement strand
TTCGAACCATTTGGGTTATTTCAAATACACTTTTTTCGTTGTTGTTTAAATCTAGTAAATCTTGATTTAACAATGATTGATTTTGCAATAAATCTTTTTCTAGCTTTAATCCAACCCAAACTTTATCTCGAATTTCTCGCTTTATTGTTTTCATGTTTCCAAATCTGTCATGAAAAAGTAAGATACTAATGAAACTCTCATAAATAAGAATAATTCCATAAGCTTTCTGAAGTTCATCCAACGATAATTCTTTTCCGTGTGCTAATGTTCTTTCAGTCAATTTTTCAAAGTCAATATTTGTCAGCGAGTAACGAAGTCGAAAACAGAATAGCATAAACTGTTGTAAATTCAATAAAAGCATGAAAATTGTCCTAGGTTGGACAGATTCTTTATGTTCTTTGATGTCGGACTCAAATCTTCTTGTGAATTCGGTTGGAGATAAAAACTCCTTATCAGGATTGTCCTTTACACTAGGCTTAATGTATTCGATTTTCTCGTCAGTAATTAGATTCAAAATAATTCCGAGCTGCTTCTTAAAATAGAATTTAAAACTACGCTTAGTTCGAAATTCTTCATAACGCTTCTGTGCAAAAGGAATCACAACAGCTGCGAAAAGCGATAAAGTCGCAACGAGCAAAACATAAGGTTCCCAATTGATTTTGTCAACATCGGATATAATTCTTACGGATATAATTCCTTGAGTTTGGTTTAAACTGTCTGTTAGTTGACTAATCATAATGTTTTCGATTATTATGTTTTTATTCTCGGCTAGCTAGTAACTTCTTTTTAAAATACCAAGTTTCCAATATTTTTCACATTAGTATCTTAATTATTTAGCGCTATTAGAAACTTTGATTTCCGCCCCGCAAATATAAACATAATTTTTAGCTTTTTAAGCTATATGATAATGGTTTTAAATTTGTGTTTTGTTGTTTTTTTGGGTGGTGGGGTGAGGTGGTATTTCCCTGCCTGCGGTTGGGTTGGCAGGCAGGGAACGGGTTTACACGGTTTCGGGTTCGGCCGGGTTTTCGGTTTTGCCACTTGCGTTGTACACGCGCCGTTGCAGGTTGGTCAAGGTGTATTCGCGCAGTTTTATGGCGTCTACTCCCTTGTACATAGCTCGTCCTGCAGCCACTATGGTGCCTATTATATCCCACATTTCGTTTAGCTTGCTGTAGTTGTCGCCTGCTGCGCGGCTGCGGTCGTTTTTCAGGGCGTTGTGCTTTTCGTTCAGCGTGTCAATCTCGTTTACAAGCGCTGCTATTTCGTCAATTCCGGCTTGTTTCAGCCCTTTTGCGGTGAGCGCTGCTACGTTACGATTCAGGTTGGCTACCAGCGTACGTCCTTCCAGAATGGTTTTTTCCATATCGCTTTTCGACATGGCAGTGCGGGTCGATTTTACGCCAAAATCATCTACCTTAATGTTCAGCTCGCTTTCGGCCATTTTCAAATAGCCTTCGCATTTGTTAAGTTGTACCCGTAGTTGTGTTACAGCAGTTTCAATTTGTGTCTTTGCCACTTTTTGGAGCTTAAGCACATCGTCTGATTTTACAATTTCGTAACACTCGGCCTGTTTGGTACGCACATTTGCCATAAAAGAGTCGGCGAAAATTGGCGAATAATTGATAAAATCAGCTTTGTCGCGTTCCATACTGGCCAACAGAAATCCTACGATTACAGGAATGTCCTGCATTTTACAATTAAATTTTTTAGAATCCATAAAAACAATAAATTTTAAATGATTAATACTGTTTGTTTTATTAAAGGTCAATCTGTGTATTTCACAAATCTTGGTTTAATTCTTTGTTTTGTTAAGTCGTATTTCTATCTTATTAAGTCGTACAGCAATATTTTAAGTCGTACGGCAATACTTTGAGTCGTATAGCAATCTTGTGAAGTCGTACGAAGAAATTTCAGGTAGTACAGCAATCTTGCGGAGTCGTACGGCAATTTTGCGGGGTCGTTCGGAACAATATTGCACTATGTAGTGTGAATTGTGTAATTTTTCATAGCTTTATTATTAAATGTTTCGGGTATAAATTATTTTACGGTTAATCATGTATATTATTAACGTTGCAAATATAAACCATAATTTTCGAACAAACAATAATTATGTTTCTATTTTTTAATATTTATTTTCAATTACACAAAAACACGTTCCCATAACAGCTGTGCAACAGCGGGGAACAGGGCAAAAAAAATACCCTGCAACATCAATTGCAGGGCATTTTATCCTTAACGGAACTTTGTGCGTTACTTTTTCAAAGGCACATATCCTACTTTTTCAACTATGTTCTGTCCTTCGGCCGAGAGAACAAAATTGATAAACGGACTATTTTTAGCCTCAAGCTTTTTGTCGTAGTAGAAAAACAGCGGGCGAATAACCGGATAGGTTTTGTTCAGAGCTGTCTGCTCGTTGGGCATAATGTATGTTTTGCCGTCGAACGAAACCTGCAATGCTTTTACTGTCGTTTCCATGTAGGCCAGCCCGATATAACCAATAGCGCCTTTGGTTTGGCTTATCGACTGTACGATAGCTCCCGTGGCAGGCATACTGAGTATGGAGTTCACGTAGTTTTTGTTTTTAAGTACTACTTCTTTGAAAAACTCGTACGTACCCGAACTTGTTTCGCGTGAATAAGGTACAATTTTCAGATCGGCTCCGCCTACTTCTTTCCAGTTTTTGATTTTGCCGGTAAAAATACCTTCGATCTGTGCGCGTGTCAGTTTCGAAACGGGATTCGATGGGTGAACAATTACAGCCAGTGCATCGTAGGCAATTATTTTTTCGACAATCGATTTTCCGGCTTCCTGGCATTTTACTTTTTCGTCGAACTTCATTTTGCGCGACGACATAGCAATATCAGTCGTTCCGTCGAGCAGAGCAGCAAGTCCCACCCCGCTACCGCCACCGATAACGGTAACCGATTTTCCTGTTTTTTTACCATATACTTCGGCTTCTTTTTGTGCCAAAGGCAATACAGTATCACTTCCTTTAATTTTTTGAGCAACTGCAGGCAACGCCATAGCTGCAATAAGTGCGATTGATAAAATTTGCTTTTTCATATTCTTTTTCTTCTTTAATTATTAATTCCTTATTTTCTAATTTCTGAATTTCTTATTTTCTTGCTCATTAAAACTTATACTGAACTCTTAGTGTGAACAAATTATCTTTGGCATCACCAAAATATCCTTTCACCTTTGTGCTTTCGTTCGTTGTCATATCGTAGTAAGCTGTAATACGTACATTGTTGTTCATACGATACATATAGCCGAGTCCGAGTGTAGAGTAAGCCATATCAGCCTTGGTTGTTTTCGAACCGCTAACGCCAACTTTATCTCCTGCAATTTTGGTATTCGGATCGTACCAGTCGTATTTTACAACAATACTATGTTTGGTATCGGCAATGTCCTGCACAAGATTTACATATCCACCCGCAAAATTACGAATGTAAGTATCTCCTATAGCTGTTCCTGCACCAACAAACTGGCCTTTGCTGCTCGGGCTCCCTGAACTCTTGTCGCTTCCGGGCTGCATACCGAACAGATATTCGGCGCGCAATGATGTTAAACCGGCAACACTACTCATACTGAACTGACCGTCGAACCCGAAATACTGACGTTTAGAGAAACCAGTACTGTCGCCGGCAGCAGTAATAAATTTATCTCCATCGATGTGATAGATATTCTTATTCAGTTGTGCTATAAAACCGTTGTAATACGAAGCACCGATGGCATACTTCATGGTCGAAGTAGCATTTGTATATGTTAAATGACCAATAAAATCTTTTTTGCTATCATTATCTGTATTTATACCGTTTCCGGCAAACAAACCTGCCTCGAGACGAAGCACAGTCCACGGAGAAGTTTTCGGAGCCTGAATAGCCAGCATTGCACCTAAATCACGTTCATCGGGAAATAGTGTTTGAAAAACACGGCTGCGTTCGGGGGTCTCACGACGGGAAGATGAATACGAAATTTCGTAACCAAACGGACGATCGAACACACCACCTTTTACCGAAACATAACCAACCCAGGGGTCGAGAATGTTTAAATAAGCATCTTTTATTCCCAAACCTTTTTCGGTAATATCAAACTGAAGTACACCCTGACAACCAAAATCTTCATAAGCCAGTTTAATACGTCCGCGACGAACTCCCAAACGATTAATGTCGGTAGCTTTGGCACGTTTCTCAATATCGCCTATTCCAGCACCTACTTTCAAATCCATAGGGGTACTTCCCAGCGAGTCGACCTGAGCCGATTGCCACTGAGTTTGAACATAACCGCTGAATTTGAGTTTTTTTGCACCGGTCAGTACATCTTCCACCGAAGTAAGACGCTGATCAAGCATATTTACCGAGTCAATTTTTTCGGCTGCCTGAGAAAAAACCATTAGTGGGCTGAGCAACCCTAAAGCAAAAATTGAGATTGTTTTTAAATTCATATTGTTTGATGTTTTTAAAATTTATGCTGCAAAAGTAAACCTGTATTATTACAACTATCTGACATAGCCATTACAATTGTATTACATTTATTGCAGACAGAATATTCAAATACAACCATTTGATTTTCAAGATAATTTACACAATAATATTAAGGGGAGAAAAGCTCTAAAAACATGTAATATCATTGTAATATATTCTTAATTTTACTGTAATATCTATTACTTTTCTTTGCAGTGCAAAATAACACAATAAAAAGAACATTGCAAGTGAAAAGATTTTTTGAAAAACTAATTGAAGGATTTTTACTGATAAGCAGTAGCGTTACAAGCATTACCATACTGCTTATTGTTATTTTCCTGTTCAAGGAAGCCTCGGGACTTTTTACAACTCCGGTAGTTGAAGAAGGTTATGTACTTGCTTTCAATAAGCAAAATCCGGTAAAACATCTGAATGCCTACCAGATTAAGCAGATTTTCGACTCCGAAATAACCAACTGGAGCGAAGTGGGCGGAAAGGATATGCCAATTGAAGTGGTTCGCCTGAGCGACCTCACCAATTACTACAGCGAAGAAGAACTCGGTGCTGAGTTTGAACATATACCCGCAAAGGCCAGCGAACTAACAGCCAAAACACCCGGAATTATCCTTTTTCTTCCCAAACAATATGTTGCCAAAAAATTTGATGGCATACTGCTCGACCACGAAACCATTCGTCCGGGCGACTTCTTTGGCGGAAAAGAATGGTATCCCACTTCTACCCCATCGGCTCAGTTTGGTTTATTACCATTAATATTAGGAACTTTCTGGGTCAGTCTCGGTGCCATTTTACTGGCATTACCTTTCGGAATAGCTGTAGCTGTGTATCTGGCCGAAATTGCCACCATGCGTGTACGCAACATACTGAAACCACTTATAGAATTACTCGCCGGCATACCTTCGGTCGTTTACGGCTTTTTCGGGCTAGTGATTATTGTGCCTTTTTTACAAAAATCATTTGGCTTGCCTGTGGGCGAAACAGCGCTGGCTGGTAGTATTATTCTGGCCATAATGGCTCTGCCAACCATAATAACAGTAGCCGAAGATGCCATGCGTACCGTACCGCGTGCCATGAAAGAAGCAAGTCTGGCACTCGGAGCCACTCACTGGCAAACGATCTACAAAGTAATTATTCCTTATGCAAAATCAGGAATCATGTCGGCCGCCGTACTGGGTATCGGTCGCGCCATAGGCGAAACAATGGCCGTGCTAATGGTTACCGGTAATGCCGCCGTTATTCCACACACCCTGCTCGAACCTGTTCGTACCATACCGGCCACCATAGCAGCCGAGTTGGGCGAAGCACCCGTTGGCAGCGGTCATTATCAGGCATTATTTGCACTGGGCGCCATTTTGTTCCTTATCACTATGGTTATCAGTATTAGTGTTGAATTTATATCGAAAAAGAAATATGCAAAATAAGCGTTTATCACAGGCAGTGGCATTTACACTGTTCAAGTTAATGAGTTATGCCGTTGTTGCCATACTGATACTTATCCTTGGATTTATTATCTCGAAAGGAATAGGTGTTATCAACTGGGAATTTCTGACTGCACAACCCGAAGAAGGAATGACAAAAGGAGGTATTTTTCCAGCCATTGTCGGAACATTCTATCTGATTATCGGTAGTAGTCTGTTCAGTTTTCCCATTGGCATTATGTCCGGTATATATATGAACGAGTACGCAGCCGACAACAAGCTGGCTTCGTTTATTCGCATAATGACCAATAACCTGAGTGGCGTTCCATCGGTAGTTTTCGGGTTGTTTGGCATGGCTTTGTTCGTAAACACGATGGGATTTGGCGATTCTATCCTGGCCGGTTCGCTCACACTGGGGCTTTTGTCACTTCCGTTGGTTATACGCACCACCGAAGAGTCGCTCAAAGCAATCGATAATTCGTTTCGTGAAGGTAGTCTGGCGCTGGGAGCCACAAAACTGCAAACCATACAAAAAGTGGTTTTGCCAATGGCTTTCCCGAATATCATTACAGGTTTAATTCTCTCAATCGGACGCGTTTCGGGCGAAACGGCACCTATATTATTTACCGTAGCAGCCTACTTTTTACCAAAATTGCCTACCAGCATTTTCGATCAGGTAATGGCACTTCCCTATCACCTTTATGTGATTTCGACAAGCGGTACCGACATCGAAGCATCGCGCGGAATGGCCTACGGAACAGCCTTTGTGCTGATAGCAATTATTCTGGTGGTAAATATATTAGCCAGCGTTTTGCGAAACTATTTTTCGAAAAAAGTAAAAATGAACTAAAAACAGTTTGACGACAGACAACTGACAACAGACGATAGAAAAAAGAATATGCTTACAATTGATGCAAAAAACGTTGATTTTTATTACGGTGATTTCCACGCACTGAAAAACATCAACTTAGAAGTAGAAAAAAACAAAGTAGTGGCGCTTATCGGCCCTTCGGGTTGTGGAAAATCTACCTTTTTACGGTTGCTCAACCGCATGAACGACCTTATCGACGGCACCCGCATGACCGGAACCGTGCAAATAGAAGGAAAAGATATTTATTCGCCCAGTATACATGTGGACGAACTCCGCAAAGAAGTAGGAATGGTTTTTCAGAAACCAAATCCGTTTCCGAAATCAATTTTCGAAAATGTGGCTTACGGACTTCGTGTTAACGGAATTAAAGACAAAAACTTTATCGAGGAGCGCGTTGTTGAAACACTGAAAGCCGCCGCGCTGTGGGACGAAGTGAAAGACAAACTGAACAAATCGGCATTCGCACTTTCGGGCGGACAGCAGCAACGCCTGTGTATTGCACGCACGCTGGCTATTTCGCCCAAAGTAGTACTGATGGACGAACCTGCTTCGGCACTCGACCCCATTTCGACAGCTAAAATCGAAGAACTGATTTACGAGCTGAAAAAAGATTATACGATTATGATTGTAACCCACAATATGCAGCAGGCCTCACGTGTAAGCGACAAAACGGCTTATTTCTACCTGGGCGAAATGATTGAATACGATGATACTATTAAGATCTTTACTAATCCCAAAGAATTGTCGACTCAGAATTATATTACCGGCAGGTTTGGATGAAAATTGGTGTCGACAGACAACCGACGACAGTAGACAGAATTTAGAAACTTTAAATGATAAAAACTTATTAAATATGGACTTTGGATACAGACTTTCGTCTGCTGTCTGTTGTCCTGCGACTAAAGAATATGAGACACTTAGAACAAGAAATTAACTCACTTCGTCAGGATATAATTGAAATGTGGAAACTGACGGTATCGCAGGTTTACAATGCCGGTGAAGCTATCCTTTCGTTCGATAAGGAACTTGCCATGCAGGTTTCGATGCGCGAACGAAAAGTAGATGCTTACGAGCTTAAAATCGACAGCGAATGCGAAAATATTATCGCATTGCATCAACCGGTGGCTATCGATTTGCGGTTTGTTTTGGCCGTATTGAAAATAAATTCGAATCTGGAGCGTATTGCTGACTTTGCTTACGGAATTTCGCGCATCCTATTAAACAATCCTTCGCTAATAGTTGATGCCGAACTGATAACCGACACAAAACTCAATGACATGGTAAAACAGGTTAATAAAATGCTCGCACAATCGCTTGAAGCATTTGAAAGCGAAAAACCACAAATTGCAGCAGCTATCTTCAGCGAAGACTATCAGGTCGACGAGATAAATAACAATTCGGCAAAACTGGTTGCAGAATACATACAGAAAAACCCCGACAGAGCCTTCGAATGTCTCGAACTAATGAGCGTTTTCCGCAAGCTCG
>JAYRXP010000250.1:0-11829 GCA_041917395.1 Paludibacter sp. | reverse complement strand
CATCATTGCCAACGGCTTTCAGTATAGGTTTACTCAACGATTCACCCAGTTTTTTACGCTCGTTGTAAATATCAATATCGCTACCGCGTGAGAAATAAATGCGTTCGAACGAACATTTTTTGAGTTCTCCAACCTGCTCTCTGATCGTTTCGAAACGAATATCTCCGTTTCGTTTTACAATCATGGCCTCGCCCGGAGTAAGTTCTTTCACATCTTCCTCTTTCACATTCATAGCAGTCTGAATTACAGGACGTTCCGAAGCGACTACCACAATTTCGTCATTTGCAAAATAAAAAGCAGGGCGAATACCTTTTGGGTCACGAAACACAAAAGAATCACCATGTCCGAGCATTCCGCAAATGGTATAACCACCATCCCATCGCTTTTCCGATTTACGAATAAATGAGGCAATGTCCAGATTTTCTTCAATCTTTTGAGTAATTACAATATCGTTGGTATAGCGCATTCTCAATCGGTTATATTCAGCCTGTACCTGCTTGTCGAGTTTGAAACCAAGCGATTCAAGCATCAGAAAGGTATCACCTTTGTCGCGCGGATGTTGCCCTTTGAGCGTCAGGTGATTAAACAACTCATCCACATTGGTCAGATTGAAGTTTCCGGCCAACACCATCGAACGGTTTTTCCAGTTATGACGGCGAAGAAACGGATGCACATACGAGATTCCGCTGCGGCCTGTAGTACTATAACGTAAATGTCCCAGATACAATTCTCCGGAAAACGGAAAATTCATTTTTGAGAATTCGGGGTCAGCAACCTGCTGAGCACCGGCTTTACTCATTGTTCCGTTAATACCGGCAAATATCTCCTGAATAGCGTTTTTTCCCTCCACTCTGTCGCGCCAGATGTATTCTTCGCCAGGAGGCATATCTAACTTCACGGTGGCTATACCAGCTCCCTCCTGTCCTCTGTTATGTTGTTTCTCCATAAGCAGATACATTTTTTGCAACCCGTATTGCCAGGTTCCGTATTTTTGTTGATAATAATCAAGGGGCTTCAGCAGCCTAATCATTGCTATACCACACATATTCAATTGATAATTAATAATTAATAATTTAGGATTAATAATTATTTGATTTGAACTTTTTTTATTAAATAAAAAACCCCGACACGGATGCAGGGGTTTATTGTTTGTTATTCTACAGTTACAGACTTGGCCAAATTACGCGGCTGATCCACGTCGCAACCCTTGACAACAGCTATATGGTAAGCCATTAGCTGTAAGGGGATTGCCGCCAATAACGGAGCCAGACATTCCTCCGTTTCAGGTATGCTGATTGAGTAGTCGGACAGATTCTTAACCACGACGTCACCTTCGGTAACTATGGAAATAATTTTTCCCTTTCGGGCTTTAATTTCCTGAATATTGCTTACTACCTTATCGTACATTCCCACATTGGGTGCAATAACCACCACAGGCATTTCCTGGCTGATAAGTGCAATAGGTCCGTGTTTCATTTCCGCAGCAGGATAACCTTCGGCGTGGATATACGAAATTTCTTTTAGTTTGAGAGCTCCCTCGAGCGCTACAGGGAAATTATAACCACGTCCCAAATAGATAAAATTCTGAGCGTAAGTAAATGTCTTGGCAAACTGCGCAATATCTTCACTTTGTTTCAAAATACTCTTTATTTTCTCCGGAATCCGTCCGAGTTCACGCACACACCTGAGATAAAATTCCTCTGTAATAGTTCCTTTTTCGCGGCCCATAAGCAATGCCAGCATAACCAAAACAGTTACCTGAGCTGTAAACGCTTTTGTCGACGCAACACCAATTTCGGGTCCGGCATGGGTGTAACAACCTGAATGCGTCAAACGGGGAATGGAAGCTCCAACTACGTTACAAATACCAAAAATAAAAGCACCATTAGCCTTGGCAAGCTCAACTGCAGCCAGTGTATCGGCAGTTTCACCCGATTGCGAAATAGGAATTACCAAATCGTTTTTATGTATTACCGGATTACGATAACGAAACTCCGAAGAATATTCCACTTCGACCGGTACACGCGCAAACTCTTCGATCGCATATTTTCCGATAAGTCCGGCATGCCACGAAGTACCACACGCGGTGATAATAATGCGACTTGCTGACATGAATTTATCTTTATTATCGATAAATCCTGATAGTTTGATAATATCTTCGTCTACATTGACACGTCCACGCATGCTGTCGCTAAGCGTTTTAGGCTGTTCAAAAATTTCCTTCAACATAAAATGCGGAAAACCTCCTTTTTCGAGCTGACTAAGCGTCATTTCGAGCTTTTTGATTTCAGGCGTTTTCTCAACATTCGATATCGTTTTTATTTTCAATTCTTTTCCTCTTTGCAGGGTAACGATTTCCTCATCGCCTACATACACCACCTTATCGGTATATTCTACAATTGGAGTAGCATCCGAAGCTAAGAAAAATTCATCATCGCCGATACCAACCACAAGCGGACTACCCTTGCGGGCTGCTACAATTATGTCAGGATGGGTCTTTTCAATTACGCAAATGGCATAAGCACCAATCACCTGATCAAGTGCAAGTTGAACTGCTGTTGACAAATCAATATTATTCGATTTTTTTACAAATTCAATTAACTGAACCAGTACTTCGGTATCGGTTTCACTGTTAAAAGTATAACCCTCTTCCAACAAGCCGGCTTTAAGAACTGCATAATTTTCGATTATTCCATTATGAATAATAGCCAGTTCTTCGGACTGAGAATAATGGGGATGCGCATTTACCTGATTAGGTTCGCCGTGTGTAGCCCAACGGGTGTGAGCAATACCAATATTCCCGTTTATATCTTTCTGATTGGCAAACTGTACCAATTCAGCTACTTTTCCTTTTGCTTTGTAAACATTTAATTTTTGGTCGTTTATAAGCGCAATACCTGCACTATCATAGCCACGATACTCCAAACGTTGTAAGCCCTTTATCAAAATCGGATAAGCCTGACGCTTACCGATGTATCCTACAATTCCACACATATTTTCTAATTAATAATTAACAATTGATAATTCATAATTAAATTCTCAAACTATAATAATTTCAAATTTTACCTCTTATTCGTTCCATTGCGATTTCTGTTCCTTCGCGGCTACTAAAGCCTGTAAGGCGCATAAACCCTTCACCCAGCGACCCGAAAACCACTCCCGGAGTTCCCACAATCTGAAAATCGTAGAGCAATTGCTGAAAAAACTTCCACGACGGTTGACCATCAGGTGTACGGAACCAGACATAAGGAGAGTTAATTCCACCATATACTTCCAGTCCGCAATTTTGCAGTTCCCTTCGGATTAAAGCAGCATTTTGTTTGTAATAATTGACCAGTTCTGCCACTTCTGCTTTCCCTTTTTTCGAGTAGGTTGCCTCTGCACCCCGCTGTACAACATACGAAACGCCGTTGGTATAATTAGCTTTACGCCTACTCCACAACTTGTTCAGAGTTACTTTTTCACCCATTTTTGTATGTACAAACAATTCGGGCGGAATAACCGTAAAACCACAACGTAAACCGGTAAAACCGGCAGTCTTAGAATAGCTTCTTATTTCTACAGCTACTTTTTTTGCTCCTTTTATTTCATAGATGCTCTTTGGCACATCTTCATCAGCAATATATGCCTGATATGCAGCATCATAAATAATAATACTCTCGTGTTCAATGGCATAATCCACCCAACGCTTAAGTTCTGTTTTGTTAATAGTAGTACCTGTTGGATTATTCGGATTACACAAATAAATGATATCCACCTTTTCCTCGGGTAATTCCGGAATAAATCCCGTTTCGCTCGAACAACGCAAATAGACAACGTTGCTCCATTTCTGATCGTCGGATAAATAACCGGCGCGACCACTCATTATCGTTGCATTTTCGTACACAGGATATACGGGATCGGCTATGGCAATAATATTATCCCGACCAAGTACGTGCCCCACATTGCCTATGTCCGACTTGGCTCCTTCATTAACAAAAATGCTCTCTTTGGTTAGCGAAATACCATTAGAGCGATATTCTTTTAATATCTTATCGATTAAAAAATCGTACCCCTGCGGCGGACTGTATCCTCTGAAAGTTGCCGCATCAGCCAGTTCATCAACAGCTGCGTGCATTGCTTTTACCACTTCTTCGGGCAAAGGGCGGGTAACATCACCTATACCAAGCCGTATTATTTTTGCATTCGGATGCAATAACTTGTAGGCGTTCACACGCTTCTCGATTTCGTCAAAACAGTAGATTTCAGGAGTTTTAAGATAATTCTCGTTTGCTAATGCCATCTATTGAGAAGGGTGGTTTGAGTTTTATTGTTTTGTATTTTAATGAACTGCAAAAATGCAATTTTTTTTTGATAAATGAAAATCAATTTGCAATTTATTCGTTCAACATTTCCTGTTTAGCTGTTTTTACCACAAACTCATATTCACTATCGTACGACCTTTCAAACGTCCGTTTAAAATACCCAGGATAGCAGTTGGCAATTCGTCGGGATTGATTTCGGTGTACAACTCCATTAAATGCGTCGGTTTCCATTCGTTGGCCAGTTTCTCCCATAAACCTGCACGCAAATGTGTTGGGTAATTTTGGGCCGAAATACCAATCAAAGATATTCCGCGAAGTATAAAGGGAAAAACCGTCATATTGAGTTGCGTAGACGAAACGCTTCCGCAGGTCGTTACAGCACCCAAAGATTGTAGCGATTTCAGGATATTTTCCAAAGCCACACCCCCAACCGTATCAATTCCTCCTGCATATTGCGCACTTAGTATGGGGCGTTTTTCGATTTGTTGAAATTGCTCACGCGAAATAACTTCGGTTGCCCCGAGTTTTTTCAAAAACGGATATTCCTGTTCTTTTCCCGATACGGCAACCGTCTGATAGCCATTTTGAGCAAGTAAGGCCAAAGCTACTGAACCTACACCACCTGTAGCACCGGTAACAACGACTTTTCCATCGGAAGGTTTCACCAATGCGGTCAGGCGCGAAAGCGAAATTGCAGCTGTAAAGCCCGCTGTCCCTAAAATCATCGACTCTTTCAGACTTAGTCCTGTGGGCAATTTCACCACCCATTCGGCCGGCACACTTATATATTTTCCAAAACCTCCCGGAGTATTCATTCCGAGGTCATAGCCTGTAACTATAACCTCGTCACCTTCCCGATACAAAGGCGACAACGAACGAACTACAACTCCGGCAGCATCAATTCCGGGTGTATGCGGATAATTTTTAGTTACACCTTTATTTCCGGTAGCCGACAGTGCATCTTTGTAATTGAGCGAAGAATAGCGAACTTCAACCATCACTTCTCCCTGCGGCAAATCATTTGTATCGAGCATTTTAACCGAAGAAATAAATTCTCCGTCAGTTTCATCCACAACAAAAGCTTTGTATTGCATATTGATATATTCAGAAAAATACGAAATTGATTTAATAAAAAAACGTCGAAGTATTCTGTGACTTCAACGTTTTTATTTTATTCCTTATTTTGTTCATTCCACGTCAACCTTTACCACATCGCGCATCGAACAAGACCCGTTAAACACGGCATTGGGTTCAACCACCAGTATTTTTGTTTTCACATCTCCTTTTATCTGAGCGCTACTTCGAAGCGTCAATGTATCCGAAACTGTTACATTCCCGTTTACCGTTCCCACAATTTCAGCATTTACGCAGGTTATTGTACCTTTCAGAACCCCGTTCTGGCCTATTATCAGTTTTCCGTTACACGAAATATCGCCCTCCACTTCACCATCAATCCGAAAATCGCTATCGGCAAAAATTTTACCTACAATTTTACTTCCATTTGTCAGAGCGTTGTACATAACGCCGGCATTTACTGCTGTATCTTTGGCCATAAGTATCTGTTTTACAATTTGAGAGTCCAAAATTACAACTTTCTTTCGAAAAATAAAAACTTTGGACGCTTAAATGTGCTAATTTTATTTTTTCAGCGATTTGTTTATGTCATCAATATATCCCAGCAATTCATCCCTGCCTGTACGTTTTTCGGAAGATGTAGCAAAAAGAGGTGGCAACTCTTCCCAGGTTTCAAGTAGTTTTTCCTTGTAGATTTTCATATTTTCGCGCGCCTGCAGGACCGACATTTTATCTAATTTGGTAAATACTATGGCAAAAGGCACACCATTTTCACCCATCCAGTTCATAAAGTCGATATCAATTTTCTGAGGTTCGTGCCGGCTGTCGATTAACAAAAAAACCGCGGTAAGCTGTTCACGATAAAGTATGTACGATTCAATAATATTCTTTAGTTGTTCCCGCATTTTTTTACCTGCAGTAGCATAACCATATCCCGGTAAATCCACCAAATACCAATCGTTGTTTATTAAAAAGTGATTGATAAGCAAGGTTTTTCCAGGTTTCGACGAAGTCATTGCCAGGTCTTTTCGGTTACACAACATATTGATAAGCGACGACTTACCAACATTCGAACGCCCGATAAATGCATATTCGGGCATTGTACCGGGCGGACATTTCTTGAAATCAGTGTTACTTATTACAAATTCGGCTGATTTTACATCCATTCTGTTTAAAATTTTATGCCAAAGGTGGCTACTACGTTATTATTCGAGGTTTTTACGTTTGCTGGTGTAATTTTATATTTATCGATCAACCCGTTCGAATTATAGGCAAAATAATCTTCGTCGATTGTTTTGTTCATGTATGCAAAGTCGAAATACCAGTTGCTTTCGCGATAACCAAATCCAAACGTGGCATAATTGGTACTATTATGTGCGAAATATTCAGGATCGGTGCGCACCGTTTTCACATCCAGAATTTTAGCAACATTCGAATTTGTAATTCCACTTGTATTGGCAAAACCCGCACGCAAACTAAAATTTTCGGTCAAACGATACTCACCGCCTATCTTAATGGTGCGGGCATTCTGAAGCATTCCATTTATATCTTCATTTTCGTAATTGTAGCTATGTGCATTTCCGGTTTTGTCCATCAACTTCATGCCACTGTAGTTATTGAAAACATATTCGGCACTCAGAAACCCTTGTTTGTCGATTATAAAAGCCGTACTTACATTGAACTGTAGCGGAGTTTGCAGCTGATACTGAACGTAATTATCGGTCGGGGTTTTGGTATCGCCCGATACGTTCGAGTCAAAATTTAGCGACGCGTAATTCAACTGCTCCATGGTATAAAACATTGGTGTGTGAAGCGCTAATCCGATTCGGATAAAGTCGACAGGAACACCAATAATTCCCAGATTTACATTTACTCCCGACCCCGTTGTTATAAGCGTATTGTTGAGTGTCATACCTCCGTTTCCGCTAAAAGATTCATCGTAAGTACTTATCGACTGATGATTGATAGATTGCAGGTTGGCAGTTGCTCCCACAAAAAAGCGGTTACTGAAATTTCCCGACCAACCAAATGAATATTCGTTGATTCCACCTGTTTCGCGAAGCTGATAGTTAGGAGTTACTTTTTCTCCCGGCTCAAGAAAAGATGTCCAACCGGTATAATTTGTTCCGTTTGTTGTTGGAACGATTAACCTGCCATAACCTGACATTACCGCCAACCATGACAAATTTGTGTTTTGATATAACACATCCGGGTCGAAATTAGAAGTATCAAACCATTTCAGGTCATCCGGATGCGTATTTGCAGCAAAATCACCAAAATAATAGGTCATAGAAGGTTCAATGCTGTTACTTTTAACCGTAATGTTCCGGTCGAAATTACGCAGTTTATTGTATGAAAACGAGAAATTAGAGTTAACCAATCCGGCATAACCACTTTCGGCACGCCATGTTTTACCTGCCAAAACCAGTGTCAGATTATTCATACCCACTGTGTATTTACTATCCAGCGCCTTTTTATCGTTCCACAGTGCCGTTGCCGACTGCATTTGCGCATCAATCGTAGTGGTAAGCTCCGATTTGCGAAAAATTCCAAGACCTGCAGGATTGTCTTTTATAGCCGACACATCACCACCAAGCGCACCAAAAGCTCCTGCCACACTCATATAACGGGCGGTACCCAATATATCGGTTTGCGACGCCTTAACAGCCTCAAATACGGTTTGCGAAAACGTGGTACCTATTACTGAAAAGGCTATTACTGATAAAATATAACGTTTCATAATCTCCTGTATTAAAAAAAATTCAACTTTTTGTTTCTTAAATTCAGCTTTTCTGCTTTTTTGTTTTCGATGCTTATCTGCGACCGCCTCCACCCGAGCTGCTTCCTGAAGAACTACCTCCAGAATAACTTCCACCACCCGAACTGTAACTACTGCTACTACCTGAGCTATACGAAGGCGAAGAAGAGCGATACGAACTTCCGGAAGATGAACTGGAAGACGAATTATATGACGATCGAGTTGATGTATTCGGCGTTGAGGAATACGAAGAACCCGACTCGCGGTTTACATTAGGAGTTCCGGTTGAATAACCTGAACGTGGGCTACTTGTTGAATAACTGCCACGTGCTCCCTGATTGGGTTGTGCAGAAGCTCCTGTGCGCGGAGTTGTAGAAACTCTGGGCGTAGTATAGTTTGGACGAATTCCGGATTCACGTGTTGTAAATGAATTATTCGAACGGGTTGTTCCCTGATTTACATAGCCTGAATTAGTGCGGAAATTATTCTCGGTAGTACGGATACTGGTCTGACGGTCAGATCCTCCACCAAATGTGGTTGTATTGCGTTCGGTAAATGTACGAATTGCTGAGTTTGAACGGTTTTCGAAGTCAGCTGCCGAGCGAATTGAACGCGAACCATTAGAACTTACAATGCTGCGATTACTCTCGCCTACTGCAGTATAATTATTGATTCCACGTACCGAACCTGCATCTCTGAGAGTACCACCACCGCCTATAGTTGTGCGCAAGTTATTTGGCTGACGTGTTCCTTCGCCTCTGCTACGGTCTTTTACCGACGAGTAACCACCTCCATAGTAATTTCCGTACCAGTAACCGTCGTAGAATCCGTGATGATACCCACCATATCCGTAATAAGGATAGCCCATACCGTAACCATACATTCCGCCATAATAACTTCCGTACCAGCCACCATACATACCACCGTAACCGCCCCAGTAATTGTTGTAAGCCCACGGATAATTACCCCATCCGTAATAGCCGCCATAACCTCCGTAATAAGGATAGCCATATCCCCATCGATTCCATCCCCAATAACTGTTCGGACTAAACGTGTAGTCGAACCAATAAGGATTGGTCCATGTTGGTGTTACATAAGCATAGTTATCTTCCACATACACATTCCAGTCAAAATTATTGAGGAAATAAATATCGTTGTAAGCCGGATCGCCTATAAACACACGGTATTTGGGATTGTGAAACTTGCGGATACGTTCGGCATATTCCATATCCGACTGAGTTCCATTGAAGCCGTTCAGATAGTAGCCTTTTTCCTGTTCAGTACTGTCGTTTGCTTCACCGAGCAATACAGTAGTGTCTGGCGTAACAATTTCGACCTTTTGACCACGCTCAATAAAAACAATTTCCTTTGCACCGTTTTTATAAACAGGTTTTTTAGTTGTAACCGGACGTTTGGATTGCTTTATGGCATCACCCGGTTTAAAGTAAATGTCATCAACTATTTCTTTCGACTGACCAATAACCGCTGCGGTTATCATTGTCAGCATTGCTAAAGTTATTACACTTGTTTTCATAATATTGCCTCCTGTAAAAAAAGGTTTTTTTTGCTTATATAAAACACAATAATCATGCCATATCAGCCCACTGAAATCCACAGACTTAAACAACAGGTTATATGCACTTTAAACCTCCCGTAAAGTTTCAGACTTCTGAGTTGGCCGCAAAAATACAGAAAATCATTCAATTTCTGAGCTACTGATTAATGTTAATTACAACATTGCATTATTCTCGTTAATGACTTTTTCGCATATCGGTTTTCTTCAACCGACGTTTCATTTTTTCAAAATTATCTGATTTACACAGGAAAATGTAAATTGTTTTTTGTAGCTTTGATGCCCGAAAGAATTCGTTTTTTCAACAAGATATCAATCAAATCATAAATCCACACGAATGAACGTGTAAACTAATTAGAAACACATCAATGATACTAAAAAAAATCACCACTGCAAGCACCCTTATCCTGGTTATTTCTGTGGCTATGGCTCAGTTAAAACCTGATTATCGCATTGAATTTGAGTTAAAAAACGGCTACAAAAATGAGCAGATTTTCAAATCGGCGAAAGGTTACTTTATTATACAATCCGAAGCCGAAAAGGCAGGAAAAGAGAGACGCGAAATGAGATACGACCTATACAATCAAACGCTTGGAATTGTTAAATCGGCTTCTGTAAATGTTCCCGTGACTATGAAAACTGCGATTGACTTCAATGACGACAATCGTATTTATAAAATATTTGTGGATAAATCAGGAACTTTCGTACTTTACACATTCACTATTGAAGGATTGACAATTGACTCGGTAAAAGGCAGTCTGCCCAAAAATGTGTTGCCACTGAATATGAAAATCGTAAATTCGAAGGCGTGGCTTCAGTCAGTACAGAAAAAGAAAACCTGCATCGTACAACTGGATTTGCAAACCGGGCAAACACTTATCAGTGAATGCATTGAAAAAGAAGCGGGCAAAAAATCGAGTATCGTAAATTATCAGTTTTCACCAGTCTCAGGCGAATTATTGGTATTTGTAAATAAATTTATAAAAAAAGGTGTATGCGAACTGACTCAAATGACAGTGAACGGAAGTTGTGAGCTCTGCAATCACGTTCAGCTCACCGGCGTGGGCGACAAAGTTATATCATCGGTTTCGGGTTGCAGGGTTGCCGAAAACGAAATGATATATACCGGAACTTATTCACGCTCATCCACAGGCTACTCCGAAGGAATGTTTTTTGCCAAAGCTACGAGCGATAAAATGGATTATATTAAATACATTAACTTTCTGGATATGAATAAATTTCTGGAAAACAAGTCAGAGTTTTCGCAAAAAATTACTAAAACAGTAAAGAAAATATACGAAAAAAATGGCAAAGAACTGAGTATTAAGTACAATGTTCTTACCCACGATGTTATTGTAATGCCAAATGGCTATTTACTTATAGGTGAGGTATATAAACCCACCTACAACACCTACTCCACTCCTATAACCACTTTTGTAAACGGAATGACAATGACCCGTTATCAGACCTACACTGTTTTTGCCGGCTACCAATATACACATGCTTTTGTTGCTGGTTTTTCGCATAGTGGAGAATTACTTTGGGATCAGTCATTTAACATGAGTCCGGTAGAGCGACCCTATACTCCAAAACGTTTTATCCGTATTTCGGAAAAAACAGATTCGCACATCACGCTGGTATACACCTCAGATGGACTTATTGGGTCAAAAATTATCGGATTTGACGGAACAATTGAAAAAGAGAGTACTATGGATTACATTAAAACCGGAAATGAAAATGAAAAAACAACCTTTACAACATCGGGAGCCGAATACTGGTACGATAATTTTTTTCTGATTTATGGTTCGCAATCCGTAAAAAATCAGGAAGATAAATCGAAGCGAAAAGTGTTTTTTGTAAATAAAGTAAGTTTTTAATACGAAAATCACCGCAACTAAACTTTTAGATATTACAATAATTACAACTCTGAACTTTAAACAATATTTAAACTAAAGCGTTTATCAATAAATGTATTTTAAACAAAAAAAATCAGGTTAATTAATAAACGCTTTTTTATGAGTAGAAAAAATCTTTTATTGGCCTCAATACTATTATTGACGGGTGAATTTTTGTACGGACAGTCGTTTGAACAAACACTGAACAGGTATAACAAGGTGGCT
>JAYRXP010000249.1:0-1776 GCA_041917395.1 Paludibacter sp. | reverse complement strand
TGCCAATAATTCGATTTTACTTCCTGATAAATACTATCCTAAAATTGAGTTTCTAGAAATTCATAATTCAACTGTTTTTATCAAATAATTATAAAGTATTGGAATTATAATATTTCAAATAAGAATTCACAATGGATTGATTTGATTGTTGAAAACACAACACATTTTAATCTTAAATTTGATTTGAAGTTCTATTTGAAAGAAATGCTAGAAATTTAACATACGGATTTTTATCTCTTCAACCCAAAACTCCCCGATAAGCATTCAGCCTATCGGGGAGTTTGGGGTATGTGGAGTTTATTTTCTGCTTTCAATCATTTCCTCTAAATCGAGTTTTATTATTTCCCAGTACTTGCCACGTAGGCAAATCGGGTCAGGTTCGTCGTCGGCATACAAAAAGTTTGTTAGTTGGTTTACAATGGAATCCACTTCAAAATACGGGTATTTTTGGTGGTATAATTTAAGCATTGTATCAAGACTGAAATGGTCTAAGAGCTCGGACATATCCCAAAAATCTTTTTTTCTCCCACCATTCGAAATTACTTCTAATTTCATCAGTACCACATCTCTTATATCAGCCATTCTGATGCGTTCAATTTCCACAGGAGGAAAAATAAACGGGTCGCAATAAAATAAATCCAACTTTACCAACTCTCCGGCAGAATAACCTACCAAATAGGAAATTCCAAAACCTTTGTTGTCGGGCTTGTTTCCAATAACAACCGGATAGTTTTTAACGAGCTTGTTATAAATAGGAACAAAATCAATACTTCCGTATTCAGCATCAGTAAACAAATCGATATCTACCGAAACTCTATGGCCAAGTTGCAAACTAAGCGCCGTTCCACCTACCAGCCGAAAAGCACCTAACTCGTCCCATGTGGTTATTTCGCTGAGGATGTGTAGTAAGGCCGCTGAGGTTGTTTTAGTATGGAGTTTTGATAACATGATATAGAGTTTTTGCCAATACCAAGATGTGTTTCGGCGTTCTCAATGGCGGTATAAAGCAAACTATGAGCTGTTTGTATTGTAGTTACAACTTCTTTTTTTCCATAAAACCGAATAATTTCGTCGATATCGGTTGCGCTGCCCCTCTCAAAAACCCGTTGAATAATTGCATTTTTATAGCGTATCCAGTCCATTTTTCCAAAGTCGGTATCCCAGAAAATGGCTTTGCTGATTGTTGGCAAATCCGAACTTGATGCAAGCTGACTGTTGCTTTTTTCTTTGGCTATATCATAGTAAGATTGCAAAACCATAAAATAACCATCTTCCATTCCGAAATACCTATCAAGTTTCAGCGATAATTTTGGAGTAATGGTGCGCGTTCCTTTACAAATATAACTAATCATTTGAGGCAATTCGTTTATTGTCGCCGCCAATTCCGCTTTTTTCATTTTTCGCAAACGCAGTTCGCGCTCCAGAATTACTCCCGGAGGAATGCCTTTTATTTTATTTATAGGAGGTAACATCTTAGTATCCAAACGAAAAACATGCTGTAATGAAGTGCAAATGTACAAAACTTATTTAAATCAACAAATTTGTTTAGTAATTTGTTGGGATAAACACAAAACTCCCCGATAAGCATTCAGCCTATCGGGGAGTTTTTATCTTAAGCCCCTTTAGGGGTTTGGGGTCTTACTTTG
This sequence comes from Paludibacter sp., assembly GCA_041917395.1. Lineage (GTDB taxonomy): Bacteria > Bacteroidota > Bacteroidia > Bacteroidales > Paludibacteraceae > Paludibacter. Next base: position 130 of record JAYRXP010000249.1, on the reverse strand, counting down.
CCATTTCAATAGCTACAGCCACTTGTACAGTAGCTCCAACCATTGGATTGTTACCCATTCCGAGGAATCCCATCATTTCTACGTGAGCAGGAACTGATGAAGAACCAGCGAACTGAGCATCACCATGCAT
>JAYRXP010000248.1:0-7445 GCA_041917395.1 Paludibacter sp. | reverse complement strand
GTATACAATGTTGCACCATACTTCCTGGCGATACAAAAACAGCTTTTACATCCGCACGTAAATACACTCAGGCATCGCAAAACGAAAATTCTCCGTATTATAAAACGATGAAAAAATCGGTTGGGCGCATGGAGCGCGACGAACAAAACGGCATGAGTCCCGAAGCGGTAGCACTTCCGATAGTTCGTCAGGTTTTGAATAAAAAAATGCATACATTTTACGTAACCGGCATCGTGAATCAACTTTATTATCACCTGTTTAATGTATTGCCTACCAATTTCCGATTGTGGATAATCGCAAAATTATACTGCTGATTAACAGTTTGATAGACGTACATAAATGAAATTAGTTAAAACATATACGAATCGTCAAATATTATATTATATTTGGCAATTCGTTTTTTTTTGCAATAATAAGCTAAAAACTAATTATCCTTAAGTCAGTCGATATTTTGAATTTAAAACCGGAAAAGGTTGAAAAGTAATCATAAGATATCTTTTGGAGCTACAATCATTTGATTTTTAGCAGTATTACATAAGAATACACCTAAAAAAAATCACAACAGTATGAAAACATTATTTTTTATTTTTTCATTTCTGTGCTTGTCAGTTTATGCAATGGCTCAGGCCGACAGTCTTACGACATACCTCAACATGTCCTTTGAGGAATTGATGCAAACAAAAGTAAATGTTTCGTCGACCAAAAGCGAAGATATTTTTCATACTCCCTCAACGGTTAGCATTATCGGAAGAGACATGATACAAAATTACAATTTCAATACCGTGGCCGAAATGCTTGGTACCGTGGTTGGGATTGATATTTATCAGACAAATTTAGACGATAATGTAGCAACTGCACGCGGTATACTTCAAAACTATTACGCCAATAAAATACTGGTACTGATTGAAAATATTCCCACCTATCAACCCATTTACGGAAATACAAACCTGGACCGATTAGATATCAATGATATTGAACGTATTGAGGTTTTAAAGGGTCCGGCTTCGGTGTTGTACGGAAGTAATGCTTATATGGGCGTAATCAATATTATTCTTCGTAAAGAAGCAAACGATCAGGTAAATGTGCGTATTAGCAGTGGTTCGCCGCGATTGGGTGCTGCAGGTGCAAACGTAAGTTATACAAAAAATGATTTCAGCATGTTTATTTCCGGAAACAGCGGCTACGAAATACAAAAACCTTACGAACTTACCGGAAAACGGCAGGATTTGTACGGAGGCGATTCGGTATATATGTTTCAGCGCGAAATAAAATCCACCAATTTTAATATTCTATCAGCATACAAATCCTTCCGTATTTTGCTGAATACGTATGAGTATCAACATGTTTTTCAAGGAGTTAACCCTTCATTTATTTCGGGTGGCGGCAAGCCTATGACCGACAGAGGGACACTTTTGGCCATAAAATACCAACATGCATTTTCAGAAAAAATACATATACTTGCCGATCTGGCCTACGATTATTTTAAACGCGATTATGCAACAAATCAGGATGCTTCAACTGCTTTGGTTCTGTCCGGAGAACGAATTGTCGGTACTTTAAAACTGAATTATTCGATGAATCAGTATTTTGATATGGAAGCGGGGTTGGATGTGGAAAAACTATTGAATGGCAAGCACGATTCGTACGATTTACTTAACAATACAGTGCTCCGGAATAATTTGAAAGATGCTGAAAATGTAAACGAATTCTCGGCATTTACACAACTCCATTACAAAACAAAATTAGGCAATGTATTGGGAGGTTTGCGCTATACCAATAATGCATTTTCAGGCGAAAATTTTTCAGGTAGGATATCGTTTATTACAAATTTAACCGATAAAAATTCGATAAAACTTATTTTCGGACAGTCGTTCAGAGCACCAACCATGCTCGAATTGTTTTTTGATCATCCAACTGTTATCGGCAACAGAATGTTAAACCCCGAAAAAGCAAATTCGCTGGAACTGGCTTATGTGTATGGACAGAATAATCTTTTTTTTCAGGCGCTTGGATATTATCATAAATTGGATGATTTGATACAGCGTTATACGCCGCCAAGCGGACCGCCATCGATGTATCAGAATTTATCTTCGTTCGAGGGCTATGGCTTTGAACTGGAAGCCAAATATCAGAACCCGGGTATACTGAATGCTTTTTTTAATTACAACTTTATGAATGGAATAGGTGAGAGCGCAGCAAAAAACTATCAGTTGGTACCGAAACATACGTTTAAGGCTGGATTGAACAGATCGTTCGGTAAATTTTTTGCCTCGGTAAATGGCTACACAGTAAGTTCTGTTATGGGAAATCCAAAATTGAATACCCGGATTCCACCTCAACTGCTGCTGGATGCGCATGTGGGATTTAATCAGATTCTGAAAACGAAAATAATACGGTTTACGCATACACTAAGTGCCAAGAATATAACAGCTTCACAAATGCTTATTCCCGAATATATAAGGCAAACAGATAATATAAATAGTATAGCAACCACCGGATACGGACGAAGATTAATATACACACTTACTATTTCGTTTTAAAAACCCCGAAAACCAACATGAAACAGATTTGGAACAAAACAGCGTTAATAATAGGAATACAATTTGTTGTATTTCAATTGCTTGCGCAGGTATCACCCGAAAATCTGAAAACTGCATTGGTTTATCGTATAGCCAACTGTGTGAAATGGGAAGCAGATACCTCAACTGTTTTTACAATTGGTGTTTTGAGCGAAAATCAGATACTGGTAGATAAGTTTAAGGAATTATCGAAAGTAGCCCGTTTACATAAAAAACCCATACGGGTAAAACATATTTCTGCTTTTAATTCCATCGTAAATATGCAGATTGTTTATGTGGATAAATCGTACAACGATGTACTGCCTGAAATTATTAATATTTCAGGAAAAAACACCTTGATAGTGACAGACGAACATGATACTCAGGGAGATATAATGATAAATCTGATATTCGATTCGAATAAAAATATTTACACATTTGTTTATAACCGGGCTAATATATTGTATGCAAACCTCGATATTACGGATGAAATAGTACTGCTTAAAGGATCTGAAATTGAAGTGAGACAATTATACCTGGAAGCAAAAAAATACTGGGATAATCAGTTGGAGATAGTAAATGAGTTGAAAAAACAAAGTGATTTGCAAAAAAAAGTCATGCTTGCAAAAAACGATTCAATTCTCGGAATGAAAAAAATGATTGCATCAAATCAATCGGAGATTGCGAAACAAATATACATTCTCCGCCAAAAAGATTCATTGTCGACGAATTTGAATAACAAAATTGAGAACCAACACAATCAGTTGGAATTAAACCTTTTACAAACAAGACTTTTGATTGACGACAGGGAAAAGGCACAAAATTTAGTAAGCAGTTATCAAAGAAAAATTAATCATCAGGAAAATATATCTGATAGCCTTGCTAAAGAGATTTCGGCTAAACAAAAGGATTTAATTACGTTGAATAATTCGCTTAGTGAAAAGGAAACATTGATACAAAAACAAAACTCCTGGCTTATCATTTCCATACTTGTTATTTTCATTGTAATCGCATCCATAGTTTTTATTTCGAGAGCTTACGTTTTAACCCGCAGGGCCCGGAAAAAAATTGCCGACCAAAAACAGGAACTCGAAATAATTATTGAACAACTCAAAAGCACACAACAGCAGCTCATTCAATCCGAAAAAATGGCTTCGTTAGGTGTTTTCATTGCCGGTATCGCCCACGAAATTAATAATCCTGTCAACTTCATCAGCATGGGTGTGGACAGCATGGAAAAGCTTATCAATAAGCTAATTTTATTGTTTACAGAGCTCAATAAACTGAGCCCGGAGAGTAGCGGCAATGAAATACAGCATTTGATTGAATTAAGACAGAAACTCAACCTTCAAAGCTCACTAAATGCGGTACCTGAAGTTTTAGCAAATATCAAAATCGGAATTAACAGAACAATTGCAATTGCTAATGGTTTAAGAATTTATGCCCGAATGGATTCAGAGGAAAAAAGCTATTGCGATATCAATAAAATTATAGAAACGGCATTAATACTGATAAAACCACAACTTAATTCGGAAATTATGATTCAGCAGAATTTTGGAAATCTACATGAAATTAAGGTTTTCGGAGGAAAGTTGAGCCAGGTATTTGTCAATATTATGAGCAATGCCATTGATGCTATCCATAATGCCGTTAAAAGAGCCGATAAGCACAAAATAACAATCAATACGTCTCAGATTGAGGATGTGATTCGTATTGAATTCAGCGATACCGGCACAGGCATACCTGCCGAAGTGTTAGCAAAAATCTTCGACCCCTTTTATACCACCAAAGAAGTTGGCAAGGGAACTGGTCTTGGTATGTCGGTTGCTAAAAGTATTATCGGTGAACACAATGGAAAAATTGAAGCTTTTAATAATCCCGACTGTGGAGCTACATTTGTCATTGAAATACCATTAAATAGCTAATAATAAAATCTGATATATCATGGAAAAAGAACTGATTAAAGTACTGTACGTCGACGATGAAAAACCGGCCTTGTTCAATTTTGAACAACTATTTCACGACGATTTTGAAGTATTTACAGCTCCATCGGCAGCACTCGGGCTGGAAATACTATCCAAACACGAAATACCGGTTGTAATATCGGATCAGCGAATGCCCCAAAAAAGCGGAATTGAGTTTCTGGCCGAAGTTGCTCAACTATACCCGGATACTGTGCGAATACTTCTCACGGCATACAGCGAAGCTGAAATTGTGATAGATGCTATTAACAAAGGTCAGATATATCAGTATATCACAAAACCTTTCGACAGCAAAAATCTTAAAAACACACTGGATAAAGCCTCGCAAAACTGGCTTTTAAAACGTGAAAACATTGTGTTGATTGCTGAACTGAAGAAAAAGAATGAAATACTGGCAGAAAACGAGGAAAAATTTCGAAAATTCTTTGAAAACTCTATAGTTGGTATTTCGATGACCTCTATCGATGGTAAATTGCAGGTAAACGATGCATTTTGCAATATTTTGGGTTATACTAACGAGGAATTCGCAGATATTAACTGGCGGGATATTACCTACGAAGAGGATATAGTTCCAAACGAAAAAATTACTAAAAGCATACTAGATGGAAACCAAAATTCAATGCGATGGGAAAAACGCTATCTTCACAAAGATGGACATATTGTTTGGGTGGATATTAATACTTCGCTTGTACGCGATGAATATGGAAACCCGCTGTATTTTATTACGGCAATAGTTGACATTACCGACAGAAAAAAAGCTGAGGAGTCGATAAAACAGAGTGAACAGGAATTACGAAACCTGATTGAATTATCGCCTGTGTCTATGGCTATTATCCACGATTGGAAAACAGTGTATTTTAATCCGGCAGCCATAAAACTTTTTGGTGCAAGAACTCAAAATGAGCTTATAAACAGGCATATATATGATTTTGTTCATCAAGATTATCAAAATCTTGCAATTAGTAATTCAAAATTACTGGCCGAAAAAGGATATGTACCTATCCACGAAGAAAAATACATTAAACTGAATGGAACCATTCTGGATGTTGAAACACAGGCTAAGTCGATACGATTTAAAGATGGTCCGGCTACTTTGATAGTAATGAACGATATTACCGAACGTAAACAACAGGAATATAAGATTAAAATCAATTCCAAACGATTAGATGCATTGGTCAAAATTCTTCAATACTCTTCAGAATCAGTTCAGGATTATCTGGATTATGCATTAACACTTGTACTTGAAATAACTGAAAGCAGAACAGGTTATATATATAATTACAGCGAAGTGAATGAGGAATTTGAGCTTATTACCTGGTCGACAAACCAAATGAACCAATCCAGAATAATTGAGCCCCAGCAGGTATATGAGCTTGATAAAACGGGACTTTGGGGTGATGTAATAAGGCAGCGGAAACCATTTACAGTGAACGATTTTCAGGCATACATGCTGCAGTTAAACAAATATCACAAAACACTTTCACATTTGTTGCGGTTTTTATCTGTACCTGTGATATACGAGAACAAAATTGTAGGCGTAGTTGTGGTAACAGATAAACAAACTGACTATGTGAGAGAAGACACTACACAATTAACCATAATGATGGAGATAATTTGGAGATCGCTGGAAAAGAAAAAAGCAGATATAGCACTCCAAAACAGCGAAGATAAATTTAAAAAAACATTTTATTCAAGTCCTGATGGTATAACAATTACCCGTTTATCCGATGGACAATTTATATCTTTAAATCCAAGCTATATCGATATATTCGGATTTAAAGAAAATGAAATAGTAGGTTTTAAATCTACCGAGTTGGATATTTGGATTAGTGTTGAAGAAAGAAAAAAATGGGTAGATCTTTTAAAGAAAAACGGAGAAGTTAAAAACTACGAATTAAAATTCAGAACAAAATCAGGCGAAATTATTGATTGTATGATTTCGGCTTCAATTATTGAACTGAATGGTGAAAAATGTATATTAACTCAAACCAGAGATATTACTCAACGAAAACAGGCCGAAGAAGCATTGATAAAAAAGAACAAAGATTTGGACTATATGAATAAGTTTATGGTGAACCGCGAAGTTCGCATGGCCGAAATGAAACGGGAAGTTAATGAATTGCTCGAACGGCTGGGTGAACCAAAACGGTATCTTTGATTTTTTGCCTGTTGATAGTTGTTGAAAACTGTTGAAAAATACATGACAAAAATATTACAACTTGATTTGGATATTTCGTACCTGCAACACATATACATTAAAAATCGGATTAACCTCAAAAGTTAATCCTTTTTTTTATCCATGTTTTTAACCCCTTTTATACAGTTATCAGCATCTACTTTCGACAAAAGTTTCTAACTTTGCAGTTATTAACAAGGTGTTGATAAAGTTTGTAAAACGGTTATTTTCAAAACTATTTATAAAATCAGATTGTTGATAGAAAACAACCGTATTTTAATATCGGATTATACAAGTTTTATGGAATATTTTTATCAACCAAATTAACACCCTATTATTATCTTCATAAAAGTTTTTTGGAAAAAATAAAAAAGAATATTTATAATGATTTGTTTGAAAAACTGATTCGAACTAATCAGACTCAAGATAAGTTTCACAAAAGAATTTAATTGTAAATGAATAATACCGAATTAATTCAGGAAATTGTACGCCTCAAAACCGAAAAAAATGCCGTTATTATGGCACACTACTACCAAACAGGCGATATTCAGGATATAGCAGATGTGGTTGGTGATAGTCTTGCACTTGCTCAATGGGCAGCTAAAACTGATGCCGACATTATTGTACTTTGCGGCGTTCATTTTATGGGCGAAACTGCCAAAATTCTGTCGCCACAAAAAAAAGTACTTGTTCCCGACCTCAATGCCGGTTGCTCGCTGGCCGACAGCT
>JAYRXP010000247.1:0-2725 GCA_041917395.1 Paludibacter sp. | reverse complement strand
TGTTGTTGTATTTGTAAAGTTTTAATTGTAAATTAACTTGAAATTCTATTAGAATACTAACGACGTTCTGAGTGTTGTTATTTTACTCTAATTAACATCTTTTATAGAGGCTACTATAAGTATATTTCCCTACAACTCCAACAATCCCTCCGGCAAATCTACTGTAATTTGTTTGTTTTCGTGGTCAATTTCCAGGATGTAATCGTCGCCTACCGGAATTAGGAGTTCGTCGTCTTCGGTTGGAATTATAAACAGGGCGTTCTCAGTGGTTTTATCTTTACCGCAAAGGTCAAAGTTGAAGTGGGATTTGTTATTGCATAACTATGCTAATGTTTCGAGGAGTAGCCAATAATTCTGACTCTATCAGGTATTTTCAAAACCTCATATTCTTCCACGATACAAATCTGCCATTGTCGGTCTGATAATCAATATCGCCAGCATATACCACACTTAAATTATCCGGATTTATATGGCTTAACGATTGGAAAATTTTTAATGTTTTAAAAAAAACGGGATTCATTGTTGCCGACGATTTTATCTCAACAGCATGCAGTTGGTTGTTGCTTTCAATCAATAAGTCAACTTCGTTTTGGTTACTATCTCGCCAAAAGTAAATTGCAGGTTCCACTCCAATTGCATATTGCGATTTTATATATTCGCTTATCACTAAATTTTCGAAGAGTTCACCGCGTAAATAATGAGTGGAAAGTTGCTCGCTCGAAGTAAGTCCTAATAATGATGCAGCTAAACCTGTATCGTGAAAGTATAGTTTTGGCGATTTTATTAATCGCTTGTTATAATTGCGATAATATGGCTTTAGTAAGTAAATTATATAACTTGATTCGAGTATTGACAGCCATGCATTTACTGTGGGAACGGTTATTTCAGCCTCATTTGCCAATGATGCAATATTTAATAACTGTCCTGTTCGTGCGGCACAAAGCTTCAGGAAGCGTATAAACTTACCCAAATCATTAATATTGCGTAATACCCGAATGTCACGTTCAATATAAGTTTGAATGTAACTCGGGTAGAAATCTGTTGGTCGAATATCAAAGTCGTATATGCGAGGATAGCCACCCGTAAATAATAGTTTATTCAGGTCTAAAAGTTGTGGATTAAATGAAGATAATTCAGCGATAGAGAATGTATTTAAACGTAAAACAGCAGTCCGTCCCGCTAAACTTTGTGTGATGTTTTCGAGAAGTAAAAAGTTCTGTGAACCTGACAAAATAAACATTCCAGGTTCATTCTTTGTATCAACTATGGTTTGAATATACGAAAATAGCGAAGGCACGTACTGAGCTTCGTCAATAATCAATTTGCTCCCAAAATTTTGTAGAAACCCACGTGGGTCGGTTGTGGCAACTTGTCGTAAATCAAGATCCTCGAGACTTATATACTTATAATCGGGAAAGCATTGCTTTAACAGAGTGGATTTTCCACATTGACGGGCTCCGGTCAGTGTAATAGCCGGGTACTTAGTTGCTAAGTAGAGCAATTTTTCTTTGAGCTGTCTTTGAATAAACATAGTTGATTTTTTATGCAAATATACAAATAGTATTTTAATAATTACATAAAATATCTGAAAAATACTATTTCCCTACAACTCTAACAATCCCTCCGGCAAATCTACTGTAATTTGTTTGTTTTCGTGGTCAATTTCCAGGATGTAATCGTCGCCTACCGGAATTAGGAGTTCGTCGTCTTCGGTTGGAATGATAAAAAGGGCGTTCTCGGTGGTTTGGTCTACTTCCGAAATCAGGCCGATTATACCATGCTGCTTGTCGATAAGTGTGAATCCGGCAAAGTAACTGAGTTCAATGCCGGCATCTTCTGTTTTCTCCAGATACTGTTTTGGTAAATACAGTGTGAGGCCTGAGAATAACCGTGCTTTTTCTTCAGAGTCGATACCCTCAAATTTAATCAAAGCAGTTTCGTTCGATCTGAATCTGTATTCTTCGATGAAAAACGGAACCAGTATTCCCTGAATCTCCATAATCATGTATGGCGCCTGTTCGGTGTCGAAAACATCTGACGTGAAACTAAACGACATTTCACCACTTACGCCGTGTGGTTTGTTAATTTGGCCAACGGGAAAGATATCTTTTTGTAAAATCATTTTCTTTGAAATTTGCTGTTTGCAAAGATAATCCAAAAAAATGAGTTTAGCCGACCGTTATGGCATTCATTTTGACGTTACACATTCGGAATTGCAACATAGCAATAAAAAAAGTATATTTGCAACTTAATTCAGAAACACAAACGAATGGGAATTTTTCGTGCGATATCGTGGTTGGTTTTGTTATTAGTTTTAGTGCTTTTGTGGTCGTGTAGCAGTACGAAGTTTGTACACGATGGCGAATATCTTCTTGATAATGTGGATGTGAAGCCAGATATCAGGGATATTCCTGTAAGTGAACTGAAGGAATACCTTCGCCAAACGCCGAACACCAATGTGTTAGGGCTTTTCAGAATGCAACTTGGTATTTACAACCTTTCGCCTAAAGACACAACCAAACGTTTCAGCCGTTTCCTTAGCCGTACATTCCGAAATGTTGGTGAACCTCCGGTAATTTTCGATCCTATCCTGACCAAAATGTCTGCTCAGCAATTGCAGTTATTATATCAGAACAGGGGCTACATAAATGCTACTGCTGATACAAATTTGATTTATAAAGGAAAAAAAGTAAAAGTAGACTATATAATTCATTCGAATAAGCCT
>JAYRXP010000246.1:0-2918 GCA_041917395.1 Paludibacter sp. | reverse complement strand
TTTTATCCGTCAGTGGACGGACAAGTTTTTAACCGAGCGTAGTCTGGAGACAAACGCTCAGCGTGCAGTGCGAAGTTATAAGGTACGGCGAGCGGGGGAGCATATATTTGTGTTATGGTCAACAGCAAGAAAAAATAACAACAAAATATTTTTAATGGTCTGCGAGAGCCAAAGGGCTGACCACCCATAGTGACAAGAAATTTATAAGTGGAGATTTGAAACCACATAAAAAAACGGGTGTATCTGAAAAACCTAAAGAGTAGGAAAAAAATTAATAGAAAAGACATGAAAAGAATTGTTTATTTCATTTTGACATTGGGCTTATTTACCACTTCAATCTATTCTCAAGATGTAATCACCAAGAAAACAGGCGAAGACATTATTTCTAAAATCAGTGAAATTACTCAAACTGAAATTAAATATAAGAAATTTGATAATTTACAAGGCCCGACTTTTTCAATTTTAAAATCTGAGGTTCTTATGGTTAGATACGAAAATGGAACAAAAGACATTTTCAGCGAAGCAACAAATCAATCGACCATTAACACACAAACAAGCGTAGAAGCAATTTCTAATGTAGATATGGCAGAAAAAGGCAAAGAAGATGCACTTGCAAATTATCGTGGAGCAAAATCCGGTGCTGGTTGGACTGCTGCAACGACGATTTTATTTTCGCCAATTATTGGTGTCATTCCTGCTGTTGCTTGTTCTTCTGCGGCTCCTTCAGATGACAACCTAAATTATCGCGACAGAGATTTAATGAAAAACTCAGCATACAGTAAAGCATATATTGACCAAGCTCATAAAACTAAGAAAAAGAAAATTTGGACAAGTTTTGGAATAAGTTCTGGCGCTTGGGCATTATTAATACTTTTGTTATAAGACATTTTGTTGAAATATTAATGACAAATATAGTAACCGGACGATCTCATGTCGTCCGGTTATTAACTTGATATACAAAGCGAAAGCCTTGCTCCTAACCCTTAAACAATTTATTAAACATAAATCCGCTTCTTTTTAATTTTCGTGCTTTCTAAACAGAATTTCGTGTTGTTTTTTAAATCTCAACCTTTATTTAAACTCAATCATAAACTCGGTCAGACTTTTGGTTGACGGTAATCCTATTTTTTTGCGGATGCGATAGCGGCCTACTTCCACGCCTTTGAGCGAAATATTCATCAGGTGTGCAATGTCCTTACTACTCAGATTAAGTCGCAAATAGGCACAAAACCGCAAGTCGTTCGACGTTAGTTCCGGATAAGTGGCATGCAGGTTTCGGAAAAAGTTTTCGTGTATGCGGTCGAAGTTTGTCTGGAAAATTGCCCAGTCGTCCTCCGACGACAGGTTATCGTCGAGCAGGCGAATGACCTTATCGTAGTATTTGTTCGGATATTGCGAACCCAGCAGGTTTTTCTGCTCCATTATTTCGTTTTTTATGCTTACCAATATCTCGTTCTTTTTGATAATGGTCATGGTTGATTCGGCCAGTTCCTTGCTTTTAATTGTTAGTTCCGATTCCAGTTTTTCTTTTTCGAGCGACATAATCTGCTGTTCGCGTTTTTCTATTTCCTTTTTTCGGATTTCTTCCTGCTCGTGTTTTATTTTCTCGCGTTTTACGCGGAACAAATGCTGAATGTAAAAATAAACACCAACCAACAATAGTATGATGAGCAGCATATATATAATTTTAGCCAATGTGCTTTTGTAAAACGGAGGATCGATTACAAAACGATACGAAATGGTTTTCAGTACATTTCCGGCTTTGGTAATTACCTGAACGTGCAAGGTATAATCACCGTTAGGCAGGTAATTATAGGTTTTGGTAGCCGAGCCCGAAGGCTCGCTCCATATCTTGTCCAGTCCTTCGAGTTTGTACCGGAAGTTGATGGTATTCATTTCGGTATAATGCGGATAAAAAACCGAGAACAGGACATTGTTTTGGCTGTATTTTAAGTGAAACGGCACCGAATCGGTAAGCGGAAGGCAGGTATTTTCCACCGACTCATCGTCGGAGGCCGTAATGTTGCGAAACTGTAATTTTACATTTTCATTCTGCCGGTTATCGCCGTTGAATGTGTACAAAGCCAGTCCGTTTTCGAGTGTAAACAGACATTCGGTGTCCGAAACGGGAATGATATTCTGATAATTATCAACAGTTTGGTTCAAAAACTGCGAATAATGTACCACATCTACAATTTTGCTTTGGCCGGATTTTACATCAACAAGTGCGGCTTCACCATCGAGTATAAACCAGTACAAATTATTTTTGAAATGACTCACGCGGTAGGCTTTCGAAAAATAGCCCAGCTTGCGGTTAAGTTCGTCGTAAGGCACTATCTGTTTTCGGATGTCATCAAAAGTGTAAAACTTTGTGTGATCAGTAAAAATAACCCTGCCGTTTACCGAAAAAACATTGATGTTGTATTCGTTTTTCCGGTCGAGCGATTTGTAGGTGCTCATATGCTCTATTTTGCGCAAATCGGGCGTAAGCCGGATGGCAAACAAACCCTGATGTAAATGACTTGCCCAAATGGTTCCCGTGTAATCTATTTCGATATAGCGTATAGGGTTCAGAAACACTTCGACTGTGTGGCTGAACTGCCATTCGTTATCTTGTTTTTTATAAATACTCAATTGCGTGTAGGTTCCTTCCACAAGCACTTCCTGACCATTAATCACACCACGTTTAATACAAATTCCTCCTTTTACCGGCGAAATCACTTTTAAGCCCTTGTCCGTGTAGCTGAAAGTAGTTTCGTTGTTTCCGCAAAAATGCTGATTATCTATTTTGGAGATATTCCACACCTGACCTTTAACAACCGGCTCTGAGCGCAGGTTGGTAATTGCCTTGTGCACGGCATCGTAACCAGCCTTGTAAAGTCCCTGATTGGTTCCCATCAACAGTTCTTTTCCATCGT
>JAYRXP010000245.1:0-3276 GCA_041917395.1 Paludibacter sp. | reverse complement strand
TAAAAACCACCGACAAATAAAACGGAATCCAGACAGCTACTTTGCTGAATGTAAACATAAAGGTGTCGAAGAAACCATTGTGAAAGCTGTTTATCAATACCAAAAGTTGTCTGTCCGATTCAATAATCTTTGCGATAAATTCCATTCTTATATTTTTTCAATATTTCCTGACTCTAACCAACCAATATTTCCATTGCCCACTACAATTTCAGTCCAGTTGTCGAGGCTGCTTTTGATAGTTACCTTGGTTCCTTCATGTAGCTGGAAGAGGTCTGTGCCGCTTTTATCGGGCGAACTTTTTATGGTGACAGTTGCCGGCATAATAATGGCCTCGTTATGATTATTTAATTGTCCGTGTCGGATAGAAGCGAAAGAAACTGTTGCTATTGTCAGAACCAACAATACAAACGAACTGTAAAATGCGAAACGTCTTACAGTAAGATTGTTACCAAAAATAAAATATAAAAAGCAAAACAATGTAAGTATAAATACAACCACACTTACTACGTACCATTGATCAACAGTAAGTAATTTAATAAACTGATCGACCCAGCGTTTCAGAAAGAATGGTGGTATCTGCACTATGTTGTCGACAACTTTTGTTTGCGCAAACTCCAGATTAACACTCGCATCTTCGTAGTTAGGCGAAAGTCGTAGTGCCCGTTCGTAATTTAGAATGGAACGCCCGATTTCTCCTGATTTGTAGTAGGCGTTTCCCAAATTGTAGTAGAGTTCAGGCGATACTCCGTATTTGCCGGCTACGTTTTCGTATTGCATGGCAGCACCCTGATAATCGGCTTTTTTATACAGGCTGTTTGCTTTAGCCAGTTCTTCGTGTTGGGCCGTTAAGTTTGTGTAACTAAACAGGAGTACAATAGCTGAAATAAATATTTTGATCTTCATTTGTACGGTTGATTTTAATTTTTACACCCAAAAGCCTCAGGCTTTACGCATTGTATTCTCAAGTTTACTAATAGTTTCAATCGATGTTTCGTACAGATTACCCATTTCCTGTTGTCCTGTGTTAGGTGCAAAGCGGGCGTATTCACATGTGTTGAGAATTTCTGTAAACGAAGCAATAAGTTCTTTCTCCACACCGCGTGCTTCGAGTTCCGAACTTACATTTTCTTTGGTAAGCGAAGCTACCGGAATAGTGAGTTTGTCGCTCAGATAATTCCATACAGCCTTCATAACTTCTTCGTAGAACAAATCTTTTTTGCCTTCGCTCAGGAGTTTCGAAGCCAGTTTTAATCGTTTTTGAGCTGCCTTGTTTGCTTTTTTGTTTCGTATAAAATCCAGATTTGAGTTTTCTACAGTTTGTTTTCTGAAAATAAGGAATAACAACAAACTGATTATTAGAGGGATGATGTATCCAAGCCACGACAATGTTGTTCCGAAGAATGGCTTTTCTTCTTTTTGTAACTCGTATTTATCCGTTACAATAAAGCGTATGTCATTACCCAGTTGTTTCAGATCTTCTTTAGCCACGTAACCACTCACAACATTGGTGGTTGTGTTGTCGCCCGAACCTTTTTGCACTTTCAGATTGTAAACCGGCGTACGCAGCGTTTTGTAGGCGTGTTCTTTTATGTCAAAATATGAAATTTCGGCCGAAGGTATCTGAAAATCACCACCATGACGCGGAATAAACATATATTCGATAATTTTGGTACCGGAAATTCCGTTTGGATTAGTTTTGAAATTATTGTTTACTTTCGGGTCGTACACTTCGAAACCATCCGGGAATTTAATCTCCGGGTTCTGAATCAGTTTCATATTCCCGCTTCCCGAAATAATTACCTTGAGCGTTACGGCATCGTTGGCTTTTACATTTTCCGACGAAAGGGAGGACGTGAGCGATAAACTTCCTACAGTTCCGTTGAAATTGGCGGGTTTGTTAGCCGGTAGCGGCTTAACATTGATAACGGTTGCCGGTGCAGTAATTGTTTTCTGAACATTCGAATACGAATCAAAGAAATCATCGAATATACTGCGTACCTGCTGCCGGTTCTCAACGCGTATTACGGCATCGAATACCGCTTTGTCAATTCTGAGTTCACCGGCCTGTTGCGGGAAAAGCAATACCTGATACAACACAACTGTACCGTAATTTCGACCATTAAAGTTTTCGTACGAGAATTGTTTGTTTTGCGACAATTCAATTTCATTTTTCATAAATCCCTTAAAGTCGGGCATTTTTTTGTTGGCACACTGCACCACATCCAACAATGTATAGAGCTTGTAAGTTACCAGAATCGGTTCCTGTTCGTATACCAAAGTTTTGGATACATTGGCACGTATAAATACATTTTCGCCTGAAATTCCCTGTCCTGCAGCCGGTCTGCTCTGTTGTTCGTCGCGGCCCTGTCTTCCACCCGAATTGTCGTCAGCCGGAAGTACCTTTACTGATAATCCGTTCGAATTGTATTTTTTTCCATCCACCATAATATTTGCGGATGGGATTGTAAATGTTCCTGTTTTGGTTGCCTGCAATGTGTAGGTGTACGACACCGAAACTGACGATGAAGCTTTACCATTTACTATCTGGTAGCTCGAACTGCGCGACTCAAAAGGACCCGCCAGCACTTCAAAGTTATTGAAATCGGATGTGCGTAAATCCTTTCCGGTAGCGTTTACAGTGTACACCAACTGGAATGGCCTGTCGAGAATTACTGTTCCTGGTGCCGAAGCTGTAAATCGTACCGGCTCGTCTGCCCAAAGAGGTTGAAATGCTAATAATAAAAAACTAAATAATAACAGCTTTAGTTTCATATACTAATCTTTTAATCAATTGTTTAAATCCAAATTCTATACCACATTGTCACATCAATCTACCAATCTTTTTCAGCGCTGTTGCGTGCTCTTACAGGTTGTTTTTTCTTTTTGTCCATGGTGTTTTTTTCATCCTGTTGGAGCGCTTCCAGAATTTGTTGAGCGTTTTGCTTCGACATTTGAGGTTGTTGTTGCTGTTGCTGCTGGTTTTTATCCTGTTCCTTTTTTTGCTCTTTCTCTTTTTCCTTCTCTTTATCCTTGTCTTTATCTTTGTTTTGTTGCTGTTTTTTCAGTAACATCTGTGCGTAAGCCAGGTTGTAACGTGTTTCGTCGTCTTTTGGATTCGCTTTTAGTGCCATTTTATAGGCATCAATACTCTCCTGAATCTTTTTGTCTGAAAGCAATGCATTTCCGGCATTATGATAAGCTGCAGCTATTTTTGCTTTCTCGGTAGGCTGAAGTGCCAGTGCATTTTTGTATTGTTCAAGTGCTTCGGGATATTTC
>JAYRXP010000244.1:0-3224 GCA_041917395.1 Paludibacter sp. | reverse complement strand
GCCTCAGATTTAATATTTATTGTGCAAACTCAGACGATGCAGCCGGACAGACCGGTGCTACAACCTATATCTCGGGAAGAGGATTTTTTTACATTGCACCAAATAAAATGTTTAGCAGCGCCGATGAGCTCAAAGACATTCGGAATTACATCCGATCGACTGTTGCACACGAATATATGCATTACACGCAGGATTATTTCATGACGGTTATGCTCTCGAATGTAACCTGGATGGAAGCTACTGCACCATTAGCCGACAGGATTGTATGGAAAGATATTGATCTTTGCGAACCGGAACAAATGCTTTCGGAAGCTAAAAACTCTACTCCGATCGAACGCTCCATCTTCGATATATTGTCAATGTCATGGTACAACAGCTACAATATACCTGTGATTTCGAAGATTGCCGGAGGGTTATTCAATCGTTCAGGCGATTACAATTTGGCAAGTCTCTTTTTACATTACATGCGCACCTACCGTGAAGGCAGCAAACTAAATCCGGTGGATTTACTTAAAGAAACCAGCTATTTCGAAGGCTGGGTAAGTTATCTGAACAGTTTTATAAAATCGCACCTTAGCTCGGATGTGGGAACCGAATTTGACAATTATGTAAAGTTCATCTTTGAGGGAAGTCAGAAGAATTTTAACTTATTCGAACGAGAAGAAGGCGAAGATCCTTTAAAATACTTCAAAGCTTGTCTGAGTCGTTCTGTGATTGATAAATCTATAGTTTTCGAAAACAAAAATAAAATTGAAGATAAACTGAAATTCTCAGTCGCACCACTTTCAATTAAAATGGTTCAAATCTACAATTACAATTACAAACAAAAAATGCTTACTAAATATGTAAAGCAAATTAAAGATGAAAACCTGAAAGTTTATACTTGTAAATACAATGCTACAACAAAATTAATGGAACTGACGGATATTTCGGAAAAAGATTCGGTAGTTGTACTTGCTGATATTTTCGAAAACGAAAAAATAAAAGAAAATCAGTACATGACCTATTTGCTTTTTGTTAACAAAAGCACAGATGCTACATTCAACATCGAAGATAATATCTCATTTTTTAAGGTCCCGGATATCCGCTATTTAGATCATATCAGTTTTTTGAGAAAAAACTTACTTCAGGAATTGGCCATACATAATGTAGCTGAATCAACTGAGAAATTAGCAATATTTGATTATTACTCCGCGATGCTTTACAGAATGGAATATCAAGCTTTTAAACTCAGTCCGGTTTCAATTAATGTCAATGTTACCGATTCAACGATTGAGTCAACAGCCTCTTCTTCAGCCTTGTACCAACAGTTAACTTATAACTTCTTAAATGGCAGTTTGAAAATTTATTTCCATAGCGAGGTCGAATATGGCAATCGTTCAACGTACATTGAAACTTTAAATGCAACTTTTAAAGATGTATATCCCGAACCTTACAGATATTATGTTCGGCCCGATGCTTCAAGATTTTTCTATAATACAAATTCGACACAGGAAACAATTAACTGTATACAAAGCCTGCAATTTAATACTGTTTCGAAAAGGATTAATGATAAAGGTGAAGAAGAAAGTACTACAATTACATACACCGGAACAGATTATCCGAACAACGAAATTATAATATATCTGTTCTTCTATTAGTGTATTATTTCAGGTAGAGAGTAAAACTCAATTGCTGAACTTTAAAATCGGTCGAAGACTTACATTCGACCGATAAGTTTTTTATCAGCAACATAGCATCGCCCGATTTTTGTACCAAGAGGTTGTTTTTCAATTCCTGATTTTCGTTATTCGAATAAAGTTCGGAAACGATATTTTGAAGTGGAAATGTTATTTTTTTGGCTTTAGCGATGTCTGTAATTTCAATTTTATTTTTAATAAATTCAATTTTGAAATTTTTGTCGGAGTACACCAAGCTGCTGTCTTGTTTTAGGTACAAATTGGTTATAACACTATTGTAACCATTAATATCATACAATTGAGTTGATGTGTGTTCAGCGTAAATGTTATGTTTCTTCTCGTTCAGCACATAATTATCAACACCCAGCGATTCGGTAATTTGGTAAGCTCCTGCTAATTTACGGCTATCGTTGAAAGTTGATTTCCAATTTTCGAGCCCAAAATTACTTACATAATAATATACTTTATCCGAAATTTCAGCTTCGATACTATCCGTGACAACAATTTTATTCGATTTATTATCAATCAATTGATTATTTACAAATAACTTATTTTCAATCAATAATGAGGTTAAGTCCTTTTCTACAACTCGTTTTGTTGTTGCAAATACACTCCAAGGCCCTACTGAAACAAGCAACAAAACGGCGGCAAACGAAACAACCAACCACCGGAGATGTGCCGACTTTGTAACAAATAAGTAAATACTCACACCATAAAGCCACACATTGAAAATCAGCACATAAAGTCGGTTAATAGAGATGCCGTAATCGTCGATTCGACGAGCCAAGCCAACGGTCATAAGTACAATTAAAGGCAAAAGCAATACCGAGAAATAACGATTTAGAAACCGAACCACTTTGTTTTCGGAAATTGGGAAAAGCAGAAATTTAGCCAAATAACCGCCCAACGCCAACACCGAAACCAAGGTTGTTACCCAACCATTTGGCAATTCCCAACTTACAACAATTTTTATCAAATAAAAATAAAGAATTGCCAGATACAATCCCAGAATTGGCAACAATACATTTAAGCCTAATATTTTCAGAAACTTGGTGTAATCCGGCGTTTCGTTGTAGAGTTTATCATTCGCCGGAACATTCATCAAAAAATAAACAGGAGCTACAACGAGATAACAAATAACTGCCAAACTTCCATACACTTCATGCTCAATCCGCACGTTAAACAACACATCGATAGCATAAATTGCAAGTCCCAAACCTCCCTGCAGAACCGAAATATAAATGAGCGTGGTTACAAATTCGCGCACAATTTTTTCGGAAAAAATCCAAAACGAAGCATCGGTATTTCTCCTAAAATAAAGTGCAAAAGTTATGCTTAACAGCGCAACAAAAATTATTGCAACATACTGCATCATTTCCCATTCCACTTTATTGTTGAACAGCAAAAAACAATACAATGCAATGGCTCCCAAAGCAAACAACATCACTGCTACACCAAACAATTTATTTTTTGTATTATGCAAAAACAATGTAAGCGGAAATGAGGCGATTGTTGATAAAATAAAAAAGCCCCAAACGTTAAATT
>JAYRXP010000243.1:0-1900 GCA_041917395.1 Paludibacter sp. | reverse complement strand
GGTCTCTTTCAGTGTGATTTCCTCTGTAAGGTGGTGGTTGGCGTCATATTCAAAGCGTTTGCCCTGATTGAAATTAAATACGCCTGTGTCATCTGCGTAATAGACGAATTCCTGCACCATTTCGCCGGCTTCATTGTATTCCCGTTCTTCTTTGTAGTAATCTTTCCATGCGCCGTTTTGCCACAGCCGGGTCAATGACATCGTATCGTGGAGTGCGGTATCGTAGAAAAAATAAAGTATCTGGGTATTGTTCCAGGTGGCCGGGGGCGTAAATTTCTCTGTAAAATCGGTTACCGGTTTGC
The DNA here is from genome assembly GCA_041917395.1 of Paludibacter sp. GTDB lineage: Bacteria > Bacteroidota > Bacteroidia > Bacteroidales > Paludibacteraceae > Paludibacter. The sequence continues at coordinate 1,598 of JAYRXP010000243.1, read as the reverse complement.
CATTGCTGAATGCCCGAATATTTCTTCTATCAACTTGCCAAGTATTGCCAGTCCCTTTTACTTCCATAATTTTAATAACTGTATCAGCAACGTATGTAAATGTGTGGCGATATGTTTCACCTCTTTCCTGAATCAGTTTATTGCCCGCATCGTATGAATAGGCAGAGATGTTTTCAATGACGACGGTATCATGTTCGTTTATGAAATCGTAATACCAATACCTATAGTGCGAACTATCTACCAGCAAAGGGATGAAATTTTGGGTATAGGACTGTTGGCAAGTAAGGAGAAATAATGGAAGAATGAAGCGATTTTTCATATGCTGTTATTTTGAATTTATTGAATATGTTCTCACTCCTTGAAATATTGAGCAATCTTCTCTTTTTTCAATACCATTCCAAACCTGAAGGAGGATGCAGTATCTGTGGGCGGTATTCTTTCCATTCCTGAAAACAGCAGGAACCCATTGTACATGAGTCCAAAACCATCGAAAACTACGTCTTGGGAGAGCACAACTTCTGCTTGCTCAATATTGTAATTTTCAGCCTTTATCCGCTGGATGATCAACTTGTTTTCTTTCACATCAGGTGTATAATAATATCCATTCCTTAATTCCACATAACTCGAAAAATGTTGCCCTGGCAACTCCAGCACCCTGGCAAGTGTGTCTGCCTGTATTTTTGATATGTAAGCGTTGTTTGTATTTTTCCCAGTGCTGTCTTTCGTTTTTTTATTGTGAAAAAATACCTTACTACCGTCAGGCTGTTCGAATACAGAACTAATTCCGGGTTCAATGATTTCTACCTCATCTAGTATATCTCCATTGGGTGTAATTGTAAAAATACGTGTCTGGTATTTTTTATCATTCGTATTTCCTGGATAAATACAGTAGAAGTTACCATTTTTTAGTGGGGTAACAATAATACTTCCCTCTGCCTGAGGGTTTGTGATAAATTCCTTTTTCCAGACGATATCACCTTCAGAATTTGATTTACACAAAAATAGCCTGCTTCGCTTGCTGAATTCGACCGTATCTACACGCCCTTCTGCCATGAAAAGGTACCCATCTAAGAGTTGAAATATCTGAGTTATATAATCCATGCTGGCAAACTGATATTTTTTCTCCCAGACCGGTTGGCCGTTGGAGTCGATTTTTATCAGAATGGATTGGCCCCCTACAAACTTCCCTGAAAAATCTTTTTTATCTCCACCCATTACAAACGACCCATCAGGACAAGGTGTAACCGAGAAAATGGTCACATCATTAACGGGATATAAAGTAGACCAGAGTATTTTCCCGTCAGCCCCGATTTTTCGAAGGATACATTGGTTTTGCCTCGTTTGTATTTGCGCGGAAAATGATGCTGTTATGATTTCATTGTGTTCATTTATATAAATATAGGAGCCATATTCGTTGGCATCAGGAGTGCCTAATTTTATCGTAAAGCCCTCATCCGGCTGTGCAATAAGTATAAATGTCAGATGAAGAAAAAGATTACTGAATAAGAAGCGGTAAAATCTCATTGCTTACTAATATTTTTTGGGAAATGAATAGTTCGGCTCTAGCCACCTTTATATTCTTACAATGGCGAAAGCCG
>JAYRXP010000242.1:0-4172 GCA_041917395.1 Paludibacter sp. | reverse complement strand
TTGACAAAGGAAACATCGTAAACAGTATCGAATTAATTGATGTAATAAGCCGCTCTTTGAATCCATATACTGACTTTGATGCCTATTTGAAACTGGCAGAACAACCCGAAATGCGGTTTGTGGTATCGAATACAACCGAAGCCGGAATTGCTTTCGACGAAAGCTGCAAGCTCGACGATGCTCCTGCAAGTTCTTATCCGGGAAAACTGACACAATTGCTCTATCATCGATACAAAACTTTCAATGGTGCCGCTGACAAAGGATTGATAATTTTCCCATGCGAATTGATTTTTCACAATGGTACCGAATTGAAAAAAACCATCAATCAGTACATCGGGTTGTGGAATCTTGGTGCCGATTTTCAAAACTGGTTCGACACAGCCTGCGGCGTTTATTCAACACTGGTTGACAGAATTGTACCGGGTTATCCACGCGAAAAAATCAATGAAATTTTAGAAAAAATCCAGTTGGAAGACAAACTGGTTGTTCAGGCTGAAATTTTCCATCTTTTGGTTATCGAAGCACCCAAAAGTGTTGCAAAAGAATTTCCGGCCGATAAAGCCGGATTAAATGTGCTTTTTGTGCCCGACGAAAAGCCGTATCACGAACGTAAAGTAACCCTATTGAACGGACCTCATACAGTGCTGGCACCCGTTGGATATCTGGCCGGCTTAAACATTGTGAAAGAATGTCTCAGAGACGATGTGATTTCGAAATTTATCTACATGGTTATGTACAAAGAATTAATTTCGACACTCGATCTTCCTAAAAAGGAATTACAAAAATTTGCCGACGATGTGCTTGAGCGCTTCAACAACCCTTTTGTACACCATTTCCTTACAAGTATAATGCTTAATTCGTTCCCAAAATTCAAAACCCGCGATTTACCCGGTTTGAAAAAATACCTGGAACGAAAAGGAGAACTTCCTGCCGGATTAGTACTCGGATTAGCTGCAATAATCACCTATTATAAAGGAGGGAAACGCGGTAGTACCGAAATCGTACCGAATGATGACAAAGCAATTGTGGATTTACTGAAAATCCTGTGGAGTCTGAAAGATATTGAAACAGTTGCAAAAGGTGTATTGGCAGCCGAATTCATTTGGGGTGAAAATCTGAATGAAATTCCGGGATTAACTGATAAGCTAACGTTTTATCTGCGAATTATCGACGAATTTGGCATGAAAGAAGCCGTTCGGACTATTGTTTCGAAACGATACAATTTGTCTGTAAATATGGACTTCGAACTACCTAAATTTGAAGAATAAAATTGATTTACAACACATTACAGAAAACTGAAATTGAGAAATCCGATAAAAAACAGTTTCTAAATTTCGGTTTTTGCACTTCATAAATTTATAATATACTGAAAATGAAATATTTAAAAATAAACCCCGCCGACAACGTGGCTGTAGCTCTTGTAGCATTGCAAACGGGCGAAAAAATAAATGTCGATGGAGTGGAAATCACGCTTAACGCTGAAATTCCAATGGGTCATAAATTTGCCTTAGCAGATTTATCAGAAAAAGAAGACGTTATAAAATACGGATATCCCATAGGACATGCCCGCACTGCCATAAAAAAAGGCGATTGGGTTAACGAAACAACGATAAAAACCAATCTGGAAGGACTGCTCGATTATAAATACAATCCGAAAGATGTTAGCCTCGAAATTGAAAATCGTCATCTCACATTCAAAGGCTACAGACGTGCTAATGGTGAAGCCGGTGTTCGAAACGAAATCTGGATTATTCCAACGGTGGGTTGCGTAAACGGTACAATCAACTCGCTTGCCGAAAAAATGCGCATGGAAACACAGCTCAAAGGCGTAGATGCCATCGTGGCTTTTCCTCACAACTACGGCTGTTCTCAACTCGGCGACGATCACGAAAACACGCGAAAGATATTACGCGATATGGTACTGCATCCCAATGCAGGTGGCGTTCTTGTGGTAGGTTTAGGCTGCGAAAACAATCAGGTCAAAGCTTTCCGCGAGTTATTGGGCGATTTTGACCAAAACCGTATAAAATTTATGGAAACCCAAAAAGTGGACGATGAAGATGAGGAAGGAATGAATTTATTACGCGAAATTTATGAAGTGGTTTCGAAAGACGAACGCGAAGACATTCCACTATCAGAACTAAAGATAGGATTGAAATGTGGTGGATCGGATGGACTTTCAGGAATTACAGCGAATCCGCTATTGGGCGTTTTCTCCGATTTTCTGATTGCTCAGGGAGGTAGCACGGTACTTACAGAAGTACCCGAAATGTTTGGTGCTGAAACAATTTTAATGAATCGCTGTGTAAATAAAAACATGTTTGATAAAACTGTTTTTCTGATCAATGACTTTAAAGATTATTTTATCCGGAACAATCAACCTGTGTACGAAAATCCATCGCCGGGAAACAAAGCCGGAGGAATTTCGACACTCGAGGAAAAATCATTGGGCTGCACCCAAAAGTGTGGAAAAGCGTTGATACAGGATGTGCTTATGTACGGCGAACGTATTACGACAAAAGGTTTGAATCTTCTCAGCGCTCCCGGAAACGACCTGGTGGCTGCCACAGCATTAGGTGCAAGCGGATGTCAGATAGTGCTTTTCACCACGGGCCGAGGTACTCCGTTCGGTAGTTTTGTTCCCACCATGAAAATATCGACCAATACACCTTTGTACAATCGAAAAGGCAGCTGGATTGATTTTAATGCCGGAACTATTGTCGAAGACGAATCGATTGATGAAGTAAAGGAACGCTTCATCGATTATGTAATTAAAGTGGCAAGTGGAGAAAAAGTAAATAATGAAAAGAAAAACTACCGTGAAATATCAATATTTAAAACCGGAGTTACCTTGTAAATGTTGAATTTGATACCAAATTAATTTAGAGATATATTTTGTCAATCGCGTATTTTTTTGTAATTTCGCGGCGAATTAAAGAAACAACTCAATTTTAAATAATAAATAAAATGATTAAAGTAGGTATCAATGGTTTTGGCCGCATCGGACGCTTGGTTTTCCGTGCTGCTCAGGAAAGAAACGATGTTCAAATCGTGGCAGTAAATGACCCATTTTTGGATCTTGACTATTTGATTTACATGTTACAGTACGACACTGTTCATGGACAATTCAAAGGAACTGCTGAAAACAAAGGTGGTAAATTGTTCGTTAACGGCAAGGAAGTTGCTTTCTTCGCTGAAAAAGATCCAGCTAACATTGGTTGGGGTGCTTCTGGTGCTGACTATGTTGTTGAATCAACTGGTGTTTTCACTACAATTGATAAAGCAAAAGCTCACTTGGCTGGCGGTGCAAAAAAAGTAGTTATCTCTGCTCCTTCTAACGACGCTCCAATGTTCGTTTGCGGTGTTAACCTTGACGCTTACAAAGCCGATATGAACATCGTATCTAACGCTTCTTGTACTACAAACTGTTTAGCTCCTTTGGCTAAAGTTATCAATGACAACTTCGGTATCGTTGAAGGTTTGATGACAACTGTACACGCTGCTACCAACACTCAAAAGACAGTTGATGCTCCTTCTGCAAAAGACTGGAGAGGTGGTCGTTCAATCCTGAACAACATTATCCCTTCTTCTACAGGTGCTGCTAAAGCTGTAGGTAAAGTTATCCCTTCATTGAATGGTAAACTTACAGGTATGGCATTCCGCGTTCCAACTGCTGACGTTTCAGTTGTTGACTTAACAGTACGTTTGGAAAAAGCTGCTTCTTACGATGAAATTAAAGCCGCAGTTAAAAAAGCTTCTGAAAACGAAATGGCCGGTATTCTTGGATATACTGAAGATTCAGTGGTTTCTACTGACTTCATTCACGAATCACGCACTTCTGTATTCGATGCAGGTGCTGGTATCGCTTTGAACGGTAACTTCGTAAAATTAGTTAGCTGGTACGACAATGAGTGGGGTTATTCTAACAAAGTGTTGGATTTGATCGCACACATGGATACAGTAAAATAATTAAACTATTACTGATAAATAAAAACCCGTTGAAACAATGTTTCAACGGGTTTTTTAATGCATTATTTTTGAAAATCAGGCTTTCATAATTTCCTGTTGATTTCGTACCGATTCTTCGTGAATTGCAACCAAAACAGTTTTCATAAATTCTGCATCCATTCCCATTTGAACAGCCTGTCCGATACGATGTTGCAAAATTTCAT
>JAYRXP010000241.1:0-6521 GCA_041917395.1 Paludibacter sp. | reverse complement strand
GCTCTGTAAGGATCGCCAAAGGCGCCTTTAAACTGTTTTTCGCGGGCTTTATCGCCAACCATTTTTTCGAGAGGCTGTAGTCGAACTTCGAGTGTATTTCCTTTTTCCTTTAACCAACCATTGATATCGAATTTATAAGGCATAAACATATTGTTGGTGGTGGCCAGTTTACGTCCGTTCAGGTAAATTTCCGAATAGGTGTCAATGCCATCAAACTGCAACTGAATCCATTGCTTCGAAAGCGTTTCGGGTGCAACGTCAAATGTTCGTTTATATGTCCACGACCAAAACTCCGGCCACTGGCATTGCTTAAAATTATCGCGCCAAAAAGGATCCGGAATCATTCCCTGACGTTGTAAATCGGGATGTACCATTCCCGGAACAGTTCCCTGTAGCGTAACGCTCTTGCTTTTATCGGCATTAAATCCGTCAATCCGCCACGAATCTCCGTCGAGCGACTGCATAATAGATTGCGATGTGGTTTGTTGAGCACAAAACACAGCAACAAGTAACAGCAGAATGTATTTCTGTAATTTCATTCTTTTTTATTTACTACGTTTTTGTAATGTTTGAAATGTGGATGCCGGAAGTCCGTAATTATTAAAAAGTTCGCCCTTTACATAATCTTTGAATGCGTACCGAACGGCTATTGGTTTTTTTACCGAAGAGTTCCAAACCTCCACTGTTCCATTTTTTGTAATTTTTGCTTTTGCAGGAACATAAATGGTATCATTGCCTGCTATTTCGAAATTTGCCAGTTTATCTCCGAATGTTGTGAGACCTGTTTCGGCATAATCAAATTTTACAGATATTTTTTTCCCTTTAATTACATGCGAATTATAAATAGGACCACAGTAGCCAATTCCATTTTTGTTGTACGTTTTGGCAAGCGCCCAGTTTAGAAACCTGTCGGCCACTACTTTTTTATCTTTTGGATGTATATTGTCTTCTTCGCCTGCATCGGTGAGTGTTACCATACCCGAATTCGGAATGGTTTTCAGACATCCGGCCATTGCCTGACGCATATAAGGAGCTTTTCCGGTTTTAAAATTGTAAGGTGCAATTTGTGCATAATAAAACGGTATATTTCCCATATTCCACAAACTGCGCCACTCCTTTACCATAGCCGGAAGTTGTTGGGCATACAATTCGGAAGCTCCGTGATTTCCTTCACCCTGATACCACAAAAATCCTTTTAAACCAAATCCTGCCAGTGGCGAAATCATAGCATTGAATAACTCTGCAGCATTTGCTTTTCCTGCTTTGGCTCCCATTTGAATGCCAAAAGACTCGCGCAAAAGTTTTTCGCTCATCCAAGCTGCAATCGTAGTTCCACCTACGGCACTTTTAATCATTCCCACCGGAACGCCCAGCGATTCCTGAAGTTGTTTGCCAAAAAGATACCCCACAGCACTAAAACCAGCAACTGATTCCGGGTTGGCTTCAAGCCAGCTTCCCTTCACATCTGTAAGTGGTGTTTCGCTACGGTTATGTTCCACTTTAAATAATCTCAATTTCGGATTTGTACCACCGGCAATATATTTTTCCGAATCTTTGATTGTTACGTTTTTTCCAACTCCACGCATTGGAATATCCATATTCGACTGTCCGGAGCAGAACCACACTTCACCTATCAATATGTTTTTCAGACGAACATCTTCGCCATCCGAAATTACAAGTTCGTACGGACCACCGGCTACAGGAGTTTCCACTTTCGCTTTCCATGTACCATTTTCATCGGCTACTGCCGATACTATTTTCGAGTTCCAGTTATTTTTTATTGTAACCGTTTTGTTTATATCTGCCTTGCCCCAAATAAGCACCACAGATTGTTGTTGCAGCACCATATTGTCCGAAAAAATTGCGGGTAAAGCAACTTTGGCAGATAATTCGCCTATAAACAGCAATAAAAAAACAACCAAACCAATTAATCTTATCTTCATTTTTTGGGGAATTAAAAACCTTTGAACCACACTTGATTATACTCTTTTCGGACTTTCTTTAATTTAGTTTTGTACTTTTTGTCGTTGGTAACATGTGTCATTTCATACGGATCTGATTTTAAATCAATGAGTTGCTCCTCTATACCAACAGCATCGTATTTTATGTATTTCAGTTTACCTTCGGTAACTACCATTCTTCCAATTTCTGTTTCCACGCCAAGACTTTTGCGCCAGTCAGTTTTTGTTTGTTCCAAAAGTGGGCGAACACTCCTGCCACGCGGATCTGCTACAGCTTTTATGCCTGCAAAATCACAAACTGTTGGTAGCAAATCCAATCCGTTTGATATCAAATGTGTGCTATCCACACGTCCGCCTTTTATCTGATTTTTCCACATAACCATAAACGGAATTCCGGCAGATTCTTCGTACAATGCTGTTTTGTGCTCCATCCGATGCGCCGCATCCATATCGCCGTGATCACTCGAAAAAACAATCACCGTATTTTCCATCTGATTGGTTTCTATAAGCGCATTGAGTACCGTTTGAATTTGTGCATCAACCTGTTCGGTTAATCGCGCATAAGCCCAGCGATGCAGTCTCCATCTTTTTTCGTCGTACTTCTCGCGCGCCTGCATTCTGAAATCTCTAATTTGAAGCAATTTCAGAACTGCCTCAGGCTCTCCTTGTTGCGGCTCGAAATTTGGCGGTAATGGAGGACAATATTTATTGAAGAATTCTTCTTCTGACATGCCCTCCGGAATCTCAAGCGACTTTTCGAGCGCTGAAATCTCTTTAGTTGCCCGGCCAACATAGTTTCGTTCGAGCGGCGAAGTTGTATAATCGCGCAGCGCCATAAAACAGATATCGTGCGGATTGATAAATGACAATGTCAGATAAAACGGTTTTTCGTGCTTTTGTTTTAAAAATTCGGCAGCATCGGCTGCTAAACCTTCGCGCTCATCAGTACTTATAATTGTAGCTCCCAGATTCTGAGGCTGTAAGGGTTTTGCCAAATGTACTTTTCCGCCATAAAACACATCGTAACCTGCCTTTTGAAGATATACGGGTAAAGTTGTATTTCTTACTTCATCTGAAATAGCCGGAATTGTTAGTGCCAGGTCGTTTTCGCGAGCCTGATTGCCATTTTTATCGTTAAATGCACCACAAAATCGTCCGGTTATCATACTTGTACGCGAGGGAACACTTACCGGATTAGCACAATAAGCACGTGTAAACCGCACTCCGTTTTCGGCAATAAAGTCCATCGCAGGCGTTTTAACCCACTGATTACCGGCACAACTCATCATATTGGCATGCTGTTGGTCGGTAAAAATGTATATAATGTTCGGTTTTTTATTTTCACCTGCTTGCATTAAGCCATATAAGCCCAGCAATCCAGCCACCGAAAGAAATGTTTTATTCATTTTAAATCAATAATTTGGTTTTACAAATTTGTCTACTTGTTGTTGAGGAGTTGGATTCGGATTTTGAGTTTTGATATCAATCACCATTTTTTCGAACTGCTGCACCATCTTTTTCAGCAATTCTGGTTGCTTTTTTGCCAAATCATGTTGTTCTGCGCGGTCTTTTCTCAGGTTATAAAGCGACCAAACTCCCTTATCTATTTCGGAAGTTACAATTTTCCAGTCACCCACAATCAGAGCTTTATTTCCCTGATGATTAAAATACAATGGGTGTGTCTTCGCTTTTTTGTCCGAAATAAATTCTGGAACAAGTGAAGTTCCATGCAGTTTGGGGTAATTTGCATCAACCACATTCTCCATTTTTACACCACTCAACTCGATAAGGGTTGGCAAAATATCAATAAAATGTGCAGGTGAACGGCGTATTTCATTTCTTGATTTTATACCATGTGGATAATGCACAATCAGCGGTGTGGAAACTCCACCTTCGTGTACCCATATTTTACTACGGCGGAAAGGAGTATTGCTCAATGAGGCCATTCCGGGACCGAGACACAAATGCGAATTGGCAGAACCGGGTATTGCTGACTGGTCGTGACCCCGTCCGCGAACCATCATTTCTGCCGAAGCGCCATTGTCGGACATAACAAAAATCAGGGTGTTGTTGTACTGATTCGTACGTTTCAGTTCAGCAACAACTCGTCCTACCTCCTGATCGAGTTTATCAACCATAGCAGCATGAATAGCCATTTTCATGGCCTGAAATTCCTGTTGCTTTTTGGTTAATGCATCCCACGGCCCCGACTCAAAAACCTCTCCATCGCCATATTTCCCTAACAGAAAACTATCATCCTGATATTCCCAACGGGCACGAGGTTCGAGTTCTGACAATTTTCCCTTATAAATTCCCAGTTGCTTCATACGTTTTAAACGTGCTTCGCGCATCATGTCCCACCCGCTCAGATACATATTTTTATATTTTTCTATGTCTTCGGGCGAAGCCTGCAACGGAAAATGCGGAACAGTATAAGCCAGATACAAAAAGAATGGCTGTTTTGCATAATTTGCCTGATGTTCTTTCAATTGACGCAAACCCTGATTGGTAATTTCAGTAGTTGAAAACCTAAATTTATTATCTTCTGAACGCACAAATGGCTTATCGTTAATATATTCTTTGCCATCCCAGTTGCCAAACATATTGGCAAAGTAGTACGAGTCGTTGAAACCGGCATCGGCTGTAGCTTTGGGCATTTCCATAACGTGCCACTTTCCGGAATGATACGAACGATAACCCACAGTTGACAGATAATGAGGAATGGCTCGTGACCAGCCTTCGGGTCTGTTGTTTTCAGAAGATTGCCTAACCGACTGATAATTGTAACCCGTGAGCAGGCTCGAACGGCTTGGCCATGAGCGACCACAGTTGTAAAAGTTAGTGAATCTTAGTCCATCTGATGCTAAATTGTTTATATTGGGCGTGTTAATTTCGCCACCAAAACAACCCAAATCTGAATAACCCATATCGTCGGCCAAGATAATGACAATATTGGGACGTGCAATCTGATTATTTTGAGCGAATGCAGCAGTACTCAGTAATGAAACAGCCAATAACTTTGTGTGCATAAAATAAATCTTAAATTTCAACCGGGCAAAAAACTATAATCTTCTCCTATTTCAGCTAAATAGCCATGAATTATTTTATTCCGTATTTTTCTTTCAGCCTTTTATTAGCATTAACTACAATGTTGAAAAGTACAGGTGTTCTTTCTGCATCTAAGTCCATGCGTAGCGGATTATTCTGATCCATAGTTCGTTCTGATTGATATGCCCACCAATGAATAAACTGAACACCTGATTCAACAGCCAAATCGGCTGCCCGCTGAACATACTTTACAGCATCGGGTTCATCGTTTCCGAAGGTAGTAAACCATTTTTTGTTCTCTCCCCAATATTCTTTATTGGTAACAGGCTTTGGCAGAGCGCCATATTCACTAACATACAAGGGTTTTTTCAGGTCTTGAGCTATGTTGAGATATCCTTTGAGATCAATGTAATAATCGCCACCGGTTTTTTCGTCTTTCAATACATAACCGGGTAAACTATTCGTATAATAATGTATATCCATAACATCTAAACCAGCATTATCATACATTTTATGGTACATTTCAAGTTGCTGCGCATACGTATCTTTTGTCCATTTTTTATTCACATTAAGATTGTAAGCAGACTCGCGAAGTATAGATCCACCGTTGTTTACCAACCGGAGTGGATCGTTTTTTTTGATTCTGTCAACCACATCCTTGTAAAACGCCACTCCCTGTTGCATAGTAGGCATACGCATGCCCTGAGCCATAAGTGTGCCGGGTTGAATATCCCAAAAAAGAGTCAATTCATTGGTCACCTCCCACATCAAAATTGCCTTATTATCTTTGTAACGCGACACAATATCATCGAGATATTCATACAGCGACTTGCGCGATGATGATTTTGGGTCGGCAACAAGCTCTCTCAGGTTTTCGCCTTTCCATTCGTTGACAAAAAAACTGCATCCCAGCGAAAATACGGCTCTCAGATTATTTCGTTCGAGTAATTCGATGGTTTTATCCAATGCCTGATAGTAAATTTTTTCGCATTTAACATCATCGTTATAAACAGTACTAAACTGTTTGTACTTGCTCTGATGCAGCATCCCAAATATCCGGACAGTTTTAAATCCGGCTTTCGAGAGTTCAGACAATGATTTTTGCTGACTCATTACCGCCGGATTGTAGTCGGTAAGTTCGTTACCCTTCATGGCTTCTTCCCAAAGCGACCAAAATATTTCGAATTTATTGAAACTAATTTCGGCAAATCGTTTTCCATCCAGCATAAAATTATTATCCTGAATACTAAGCACATCGTTTTTAGTGACTTTTGCTGAAAGTAATGAGCTGATAAAAAAAAGGGCTACTATTAATTGTAATGTACGAAACTTCATTTTCTGTTTTTTCTTGTTAGTTTATTATTTTCAATGCCATATCATCCAGCCGGACAATAAATATTCCTTTCGGAATAATTTGCTCAGAAGTGCGCCCGTTAATTGTTAACTTATCAACAAGGACGCCCTGCAAATTGTAGATTTTACAAACTTTTCCGTTTTGCACTGTCGAAAAGT
>JAYRXP010000240.1:0-1868 GCA_041917395.1 Paludibacter sp. | reverse complement strand
TTGAATACAGCTGGCAATGGGCGTACAAGGAAAAATTCGAGAAAGCAGGGCTGACGGCTATTCTTGGTTGCGGATTCGACCCGGGCGTAACCAGCATTTACACAGCTTACGCTGCAAAACACCATTTCGACGAAATACACTACCTTGATATTGTAGACTGCAATGCCGGCGACCACGGTAAGGCTTTTGCAACAAACTTTAATCCCGAAATAAACATTCGTGAAGTATCGCAACGTGGAAAATACTGGGAAAATGGAGTGTGGGTAGAAACCGAGCCGCACGAGATTCACAAACCGCTGAATTATCCTGAAATAGGACCAAAAGAATCGTACGTAATTTACCACGAAGAACTGGAATCGCTCGTTAAGAACTTTCCGACCATTAAACGTGCCCGTTTCTGGATGACTTTTGGACAGGAATATCTGACTCACCTGCGTGTAATACAGAATATCGGTATGGCTCGCATCGACGAGGTTGAATACAACGGTGTAAAAATTGTTCCGATTCAGTTCCTGAAAGCTGTATTGCCAAATCCGGGCGATTTGGGCGAAAATTATACTGGCTGGACTTCAATTGGTTGCCGTATAAAAGGAATTAAAGATGGCGCGGAAAAAACCTATTATGTGTATAACAATTGCAGCCACGAAGCAGCCTACAAAGAAACCGGCACTCAGGGAGTAAGTTATACCACCGGAGTTCCGGCTATGATTGGTGCCATGATGTTTATGAAAGGACTGTGGAAAAAACCGGGCGTATACAATGTGGAAGAATTCAATCCCGATCCGTTTATGGAACAACTCAACATTCACGGATTACCTTGGGTAGAATTGCACAATGTAGATCTTGAATTGTAAAATAAGAAACAAATCACCTGAAATAAGAGCGGGCGGAAAACTCAAATTTTCCGCCCGCTTTGTATTAAAGACTAATTTCAGGCAATCAGAAGCGTTTAAACCCGATGATTTCGCGCACTTCGCGAATGGTTTTGGCTGCGCTTTCTTGTGCTTTTTCCTTACCCAGACGCGCTACACGCGACACATACGCTTCGTCGGCCGAAATGGCTTTGATGCGTTCGCGCATGGGCTCAGTAAAGGCAATCATATCTACCGCTAACTGTTTTTTCATATCGCCGTAGCGAATCTGACAAGTATTGTATTGTTCCTCGAAAAATGCCAACGTATCGGGAGCCGAAACAACTTTCATCAACTGAAAGATATTCTGAATAGCATCCGGCTTTGCCTGATTAGGTTCGGTAGGGCCACTATCGGTAACGGCTTTCATTACCTTTTTGCGAATAGCTTCGGGTTCATCGGCAAAATAAATGGCATTGCCTTCACCTTCCGATTTTCCCATTTTACCACTACCATTCAAACCGGGAATTTTTACCAGTTCGTTGCCAAAATTAAATGCCTGAGGCTCCGGAAAGTAATCCACATTATACATACGGTTGAAACGATTACCAAACGTACGTGTCATCTCCAAATGTTGCTCCTGATCTTTACCTACAGGAACTTTCGATGCTTTGTGTATCAGAATGTCGGCAGCCATAAGCGTTGGATAGGTCAACAAACCGGCATTTACATTTTGCGGTTGCTGACGAATTTTATCCTTGAAAGAAGTACAGCGCTCCAACTCCCCGATATAAGCGTTCATATTGAGGAAAAGATACAATTCAGCCACTTCGGGCACATCGCTCTGAATATAAAGTGTTGCCTTTTCGGGATCGAGACCCGCTGCAAGATATTCCACCAAAATCTGTCTGACATTTCCATGCAAATCCTGCGGCGTGGGATGCGTCGTAAGCGAGTGATAATCCGCTATAAAAAAATAGCAGTTATGCTCGTTTTGCATGGTTAAAAAATTGCGCA
>JAYRXP010000239.1:0-3236 GCA_041917395.1 Paludibacter sp. | reverse complement strand
TTACAAGGAGCAGAAAGAGTTCGAAGCGCTGGAGCTGGAAATTCCGGAACTGGAAAAAGAAAAAGCCGATATTGAAAACCGGCTTGCTTCGGGCGAATTAACCACCGATGAGATACTCAGTGCATCCAAACGCCACGGTGAACTCAACGACAGTATCGATGAGAAAACCATGCGCTGGCTGGAACTAAGTGAAATATAAGTCGGAGGTCAGTTAATACGTGACTTAATTGGGTACCACTACTTTTATTTTCACGCCTTTTCCGGGTTCACTCCAGATATCAACTGTTCCATCCAACAAATAAGCACGCTCTTTCATTCCGGTCAGTCCATACGAATCAGTTCGCTTTTTTATTGACAAATCAAAACCTACTCCATCATCAGTGATTTCGAGATAAGTTGAGTTGTTTCTACATCCCAATTCAACAACAATTTTTGTAGCCTCGGAATATTTTGCTGCGTTATTGAGCGATTCCTGCAAAATACGGAAAAGTGCAACAGCTTTTTCGGGTGGCAGATCGACGCCTGAAGTTTTATTAACAAACTCACAATTAATGGTTTGGCGTTCATTAAATGCATTAATATGTTCCTTAAATGCCTCTACAAGCCCAACCATATCAAGCAATTCGGGACGTAAATCGGTCATAATGCGGCGTGCGCTTTTAATACTATTATTCACATAGCCCTCTAACCTTTTAAATTGTTTGCTAAACTCTTCTACAGCTTCTTCTCGAATAAACTTTTTGGATTTAGCACCTAACATACCCAGATCAAATTTTATCGCAACAAGCACTTGTCCTAAATCGTCGTGAATTTCGCGAGCCAGATTGATGCGTTCTTCCTCGCGTACTGTTTGTAAGTGAGCTGCAAAATCCTTTAACTGTTTTTGATAGTCAAGTAGCTCCTTTTGTGCTTTTATACGATCCGAAATATCGATATTTATGCCGGCAACTCCAAAAATTTCATTTTCAGAACGAATAGGGAAAACAATTTGTTGAAAAGGAGTTTTTATGCCTTTCAGGTTTGTATACTCAATCTCTGTATTAATAACCTCTCCATTAAATGCCCGTTCGTTGTTTTGTGTCCAGATTGCGGCAACTTCAGGATCAATATCTTTGTAATCAAATGGGGTTTTTCCAATCAGAGTTCCAAACTCTTCAACATGTTTTCTGTTTTCAAGAATTCCAACGTTATTCAAATTACGTGCAAAAATTCCAAAAGGAACATTTTCTATAAAGGTACGCAGCAAAGTCTCACTTTTATAAAGCGCTTCCTGTGCTTCACGGCGGGCAGTAATGTCGTGCATACATAGTAATAAGCGTTTCTCTCCTTCGCTTTGTATCAACGAGGTTGATGCAAGCAGAGCTACTTTTCTCTCTTCATTATCCCGTACAATAGTTGTCTGATAATCAATATCTTTATGTTCATTTCCGGTTTTAAAAGTGTCGACTAATGCATGTCGGAGCACACAACTGGCACAGTTTGAGCCATAACCACATCCTGCAGGTTTATCGTAAGAACTGATACAACCAAACACATTTCCACAGGTTTTAACGCTACTTGTAAGTTTAGATGAATCATCAATAAAGGTGTTCAAGGAAGAGTTTGAAAATAAAATTTCAGCATCTTCGTTCACAACACACATCATTACAGGGGCATTGTCATAAATAGTCTTTAGCTCTCTCCTACTCTTTTCAATTTCCTCACGCGCCTGTTTTTTTTCAGTTATATCGTGACCCAAAATCTGAACAGCGGGTTTGCCTTCGTAGATAATGGACATCACTTTTATTTCAACTTCTACCTCTGTTCCATCCAAACGTATATATTTTTCTTCGACAGCTGGCAGAGCTACATTCAAAGGTGTCATAGCAACAAACTGCATACGTTCTTTGATAAGCTCAATATTATCTTCATGGATAAAATCAAACAACGATTTGCCTATCAACTCACTTTTGTCTTTAGCACGCATTACGTTCATTGCTACCCTATTCACGTAAGCAATTTTATTATCAACATAAATTGTGATACCCTCAGGCGAATTATCCATCAACTCGCGGAATTTAATTTCGCTTTCAATGAGTTTTTCGTGTGCAATTTTTTGATCTGTGACATTTCGCAAAACACCAAAAATCAACTGATCATCTTTTTCCCGAACTGCAAATATGCGGATATAAATAACTTCTGAACTTCCTTTGGGTGTTAATTTAACTTCCACATTAAACGGAAGATCTCTGACAAGAAGTTGTTGAAGTGATAATTCAAAAATTCGCAGATCTTCGGGAGCAATCAAATCAACAAACGACTGATAACTAACACTATTCTCTGTAAAACCAAGCACAAAAGCAGCTCCTTCGGAAAGATAAAACGTATTTTTGTCAGCATCGAACTCCCAGTTTCCCGATTTTGAAGCCAGTTCGGCACGACGTAGTCGGGCTTCACTCCTAAGCAATTCCGTTTCTGTTTTTCGCCGGGCATCAACTTCTTTTTGTAAATCTTCGAGCAGGTTTAGAGTGGCAACATTATTCAACTCCAACTGCATGGTTTTTTCAGATACAATTGCAGAAAGTTGCTCCTGCTCCAACCGACGCATCAGATTAGCCTGTCTGATTTTGGACATGGCCTTAATTTGTGCTACCAACTCGCTTTCATCTACAGGTTTTGCCAGAAATGCCTCAGCGCCAACTTCAAGACCTTTAATGCGGCTATCTTTGTCACCTTTCAGTGCTGTAATGAAAACCACAGGAATATCCATGAGATTCACATCCGCTTTAAGTGCTCTGCAAACTTCAAACCCATCCATGTCGGGCATAACCACGTCAAGCAATATTATATCCGGAATTATTCTTTCAGTTATCGAAAGCGCTTCGCGCCCCGATGAAGCAAATATTACCTGCGCGAAAGGAAAAGATTCTAATATAAGTGCCTTAAGTGTAATCAGATTATCATAAATATCATCAATCGCTAATATCTTCAACTCTTTATCTTCCATACATAACGAGATTTAATGTTTTGAAAAACTGTTTTTCATCAATTGGCTTTGGAATATAAGCTTCAAATCCATAGGCTAGAATAGTTTCCCGATCGGTTAACATAGCACTTGCTGTGAGTGCTACAACCGGAATACGATTAAGTCTTGGATCATTGCGTATTTGCTTAAATGCCTCTATGCCATCCATTTCAGGCAAGGCAATATCCATTAAAATTAAGTCTGGAATGTGTTTATGAGCCATTTCAACTCC
>JAYRXP010000238.1:0-4801 GCA_041917395.1 Paludibacter sp. | reverse complement strand
TTAAATTCGTCGAACGAGCCAAAAGCTGCATCAATAGCTTTCGCCAGACTTTCTGATGGTTTTGTTCCTTTGTTCGGAGTTAACGACAGAAAATAAAAATTGTGATTCCAGATTTGAGCTGCATTGTTGAAAATTGGTCCATCCGATTTTTTTACAATAGTGTCAAGATCAGCATCCGCAAACTCAGTACCTTCAACCAAACCATTGAGGTTGTTTACGTAGGTCAAATGGTGTTTACCATAGTGAAACGAAATTGTTTTTTCGGTGATAATAGGCTCCAATGCATTGTGAGCATAAGGTAATTCTGGCAATGAAAATTTCATGATTCTATAATTTTAGTTGTTATTAAATTAAATGTTTTTCTAAATATTACTTCTCTAACGCTAACCGTAGTGATTTTGTTTGGCAATGAGTTGTTTTTTATTAAAAAAAAATCAAAATATTGCACGATACATTTTTTATTCGGATATTTGTAATAAAAATAACATTATAGAAATTATAACACCTGCCATTATGACAAAAACATTCAAAATTTTATTGGCTTTAGCGGTTCTGACGACTTCATTCAGTGCTTGTAAAACAAAACAAAAAGTAACAAAAATCCCCGGTGCAAATGTTGAAGCTACTGCCCCTGCAACAGCCCCGACTACAAACACACCGGTAAATAAACCTCAACCAGCTGTTCCAACCGGAACAGAAGTTACCAGAAACGAGCGTTTTAGTCTGGCCGATGGAGAAACCAACTCAGATGCACTAAAATACAAATATCATGTAGTTGTCGGAAGTTTCAAAAGCCAGGTAAATGCAAAAGGATTGCAAAACAACCTGAAAAATGAAGGCAACAATGCATTAGTAGTTGTAAATGAACAAGGTATGTTCCGCGTATTAATAGCTTCATTTAACGAATATGCTCAGGCTCGTGCCCGCATAAACCAAATTTCAGAACGATTCCCCGATGCATGGGTTTTGGTTCAGAAATAAAAACGAACATTTAGAAATCAGAACAAAGGCGTCCGATTTTTTTCGGACGCCTTTGTTATATTTATAAAAGAAAATCCCGAACAATGCTGGGATTTTCTTTTATTACGGGATTTTCTTTTATTAAATAAGAGGTATGTTATGTGTATCACACTCTGCACGCATTTCATCCGGCCATATACTTGCCTGAATTTCACCAATATGCGCTTTTCTAAGGAAAAACATACACAAGCGCGACTGCCCGATTCCACCTCCGATAGACAACGGCAAAGCTCCTTCAACCAGTCGCTTGTGAAAGAACATTTCAAGTCGTTCGTTCTTGCCTTCTATTTCGAGTTGACGTAACAAAGCCTCTTTATCGACACGAATACCCATCGACGAAACCTCAAATGCCATTTCCAAAACGGGATTCCACAACAGGATATCTCCATTCAGTCCCGGCAAACCATTTTCGGCAATTGTTGACCAATCGTCATAATCAGGTGCACGTCCATCGTGCTTTTTCCCATCGCCAAGCGCCCCACCAATACCAATAACAAATACAGCCTTATGTTTTTTCACAAACTCATTTTCTCGCTCTTTTGATGTTAAATCCGGATAAAGTTGTCGTAACTCTTCGGCATGTATAAAGGTAATCTCAGCAGGCAGACACGGACGAATTTGTGGAAAACTTTCAGAAACGAGATATTCTGTTCTCAAAAACGAATCGTATATTTTTCGTACAATCATTTTTAAAAAATCAACAGTACGTTCTTCTGCAGTCATTACCCGTTCCCAGTCCCATTGGTCAACATAGAGCGAGTGCAAATTTCCCAGTTCCTCATCAGCACGTATTGCATTCATATCGGTATACAAACCGTAACCATTTTCGATTTTATAATCAGCTAAAGTGACTCTTTTCCATTTTGCAAGCGAGTGTACTACTTCTGCACGCACATCACCCATATCCATAATCGGAAAATTAACAGCCCGCTCAGTGCCATTAAGGTCATCGTTTATTCCTGTGCCTCTGAGAACGAAAAGCGGTGCAGTTACGCGACGCAACCGAAGTTCAGAAGATAAGTTTGCCTGAAAAAAATCTTTTATTTTTGTAATTCCAAGTTCTGTTTGCTGCAAATCCAGCAAAGGCTTGTAATTAGCGGGTTTAAACAAATAACTCATTTCGTGTATTTTTTATTGTTTTGATATTTAGAATGCGCAAAGATAATCAATTTGTAAAAACTTTTTACGCAGAAGGTTGACAAAAGCCATATTCTTTGAATTTTTAACAATAAAAAAAGAGCGCATAACAAAGTATTGCGAACATAATTGCATGCAGGCAGATTATATACGTTTACATTTGAAACAGGCTCAAAAAATTTTGATATTTCTCTTATTTTTTTCTTTCGTAGGTTACAAAAGAATAAGCATATTGGTTCTTTTCGTCGGGCTCAAAGTCTTCCCTGCTTATTTCGGTCCATTTCGAGAAGTCTATTTCGGGAAAGAACGCATCAGCAGCAAACTCAGCATGAACCCATGTAATATACATGTAATCAGCAAATTCCATTGTCTGACGATAAACAGCTCCCCCACCGATAATAAAAACATCATCGAAATTTTCACAAAGTTCCAAAGCATCTTCTATTGAATTAGCCTCGTAATAACCTTCACACACACCTTCGTTATAAGTCGACGAAAGTACTATATTTGTTCTGTTGGGCAATGGTCCGTTTGGCAAGCTTTCGAAAGTTCGTTTTCCCATAACTACAGCCGAACCGGTCGTCAACGATTTGAAGTGCTTTAAGTCCGCTGGCAGGTGCCAGGGCAGTTTGTTTGATTTCCCGATCGCATAATTATCGGCAACAGCGGCAATAAGTGATACTCTTGACATATTAGTAAATTTCAATTGGTAAGTATTTACAAATCCGTGATAAACTAACTTCAAAATTCACCAGGGCTAAAACAAGACCGACAAAAGTACAAAAAAATACGGATTATTGATGTACCTTTGTAAAATAAAAACATTCTGTGAACTTCCTTTTTCAACTTTAAAATTCTTTTTAAAATTTAATGTATAAACTTATCATATTTGATCTCGACGGAACATTGCTCGACACAATCGAAGATCTGGCTAACAGCGTCAATCATGCCCTTAAACAATTTAATTTCCCCACACACGAAGTCGATGCTTATCGCTTTTTCGTTGGTAATGGTGTAAATAAACTGCTCGAACGGGCATTACCTGAACAACACCGTAATGCCGACTATGTATCGATGCTTAAACACGAGTTTATCAAACATTATTACAGCCATTCCGAAGATTGTACACGTCCGTACGAAGGAATTACTGACCTGTTGAACAAACTCTTTGTCGAAGGCTATAAACTGGCTATAGCATCAAACAAGGTTCATCCTGCTACCGTGGAGCTGGCATCGCGCTTCTTTCCGACAATTCGTTTTTCGGATGTTTTCGGCCAGCGCGAAGGACATCCGATAAAACCAAATCCGGAAATATTAAATGAAATAATTGCCAATACCGGAATTTCGAAAAACGAGGTACTTTATGTTGGTGATTCGGGAGTAGATGCAAACACAGCACTTAATGCCGGTGTCGACTTTGCCGGAGTTCTCTGGGGATTTCGCCCACAACACGAACTGGAAGCTGCCGGAGCACAAACCTTTGTTGAAAACACCTGGGAATTGTATCAACTAATCAGGAAGTAAGAAAGTAAGAAATTAAGAAAATAAGTACATTGTAGCTCTAACAAAACGAGCTGTCCGAAATCATCGAACAGCTCGTTTTTATATAAAGGTCCCCTTTAGGGGATTTAGGGGTCTTACAATTGCGGACCAGAAGGAATCAATGCTTTCGCATCTTCGTTGTCGCAATATTGTTCGAAGTTTTTGATGTATTTAGCAGCAAGCGATTTAGCTTTTGTTTCCCATTCAGTAACATCAGCATAAGTGTTGCGTGGATCAAGAATTTCAGTATCAACGTTGTTCAATGCAGTTGGAGCAACCAAGTTCAAAATTGGAACGTGTACTGTTGGAGCATTTTCGATTGAACCATCAATGATAGCGTCGATGATAGCACGTGTATTTTTCAACGAAATACGTTTTCCTGTTCCGTTCCAGCCTGTGTTTACCAAATAAACTTTAGCGTTGTGTTCTTTAGCTTTGCCAATCAATGTTTTTGCATACATAGTTGGGTGCAAAGTCAAGAAAGCTTCACCAAATGCTGGAGAGAAAGAAGGAACCGGTTCAGTAATACCACGTTCAGTTCCGGCTAATTTTGAAGTAAAGCCTGAAAGGAAGTGATACTGAGCTGAGTTTTCGTCCAGAATAGATACCGGAGGCAATACACCGAATGCATCAGCCGACAGGTAAATAATTTTAGAAGCGTGTCCTGCACGTGAAGGAGAAACAATTTTGTTGATATGATAAATCGGATAAGAAACACGTGTGTTTTCTGTTTTTGAAGCAGCTGCTGAGTAGTCAGGAGTTCCATCTGGCAAAACAGTTACGTTTTCCAACAAAGCGTCGCGACGGATAGCTCTCCAGATATCTGGCTCTTTATCTTTTTCAAGATCAATAACTTTTGCATAGCAACCACCTTCGTAGTTGAACACTCCATTATCATCCCAACCGTGCTCGTCGTCACCAATCAGGTAACGTTTTGGGTCAGCCGAAAGAGTTGTTTTACCTGTTCCTGACAAACCGAAGAAGATAGCCACATCACCATCTTTACCAACGTTAGCCGAGCAGTGCATTGAAGCGATACCGCGCAATGGCAGGTAGTAGTTCTGAAGCGCGAAAATACCTTTTTTCATTTCGCCACCATACC
>JAYRXP010000237.1:0-1709 GCA_041917395.1 Paludibacter sp. | reverse complement strand
TCACATTGTTTCAGGATTCACAAAAGAATATTTGGGTAGGAACCTACTCATGGGGGGTATACGTGCTCGATAAGAGAGGAAATATTCTGAAGCATTATCAGAAACTACCCAACAATAACAATACCATTGGAACCAATTTTATTTACGCCCTTTTTGAAGATAGTGAACAAAATATGTGGATAGGTGGAATTAAAGGTGCATTGACAAAATTCGACCGAAAAACACAACTTTTCAAATCATTCAACTTGTATCAGGTTAACAGTATTTCGCAGTTTAGCAACAATGAACTACTGGTAGCCAACGTGAACGGATTGCACTTTGTTTCGACAAAAACAGGTAAAATTTCTGCCTGGAAATACAACGACAACCTCAAGAGTAAATGTGTATTTAATATTCTGCGGGAATCCCCAAACGAAGTCTGGATTACTTCGTATGGTGGCGGACTTAGCAAGTGTAACTTAAAGACAGGTTTAGTGCGAAATTACACGCAAAAAAACGGAATGGCTACAGACATTGTATATGCTGTACTAAAAGATGAAAAGCACAATTTGTGGATAAGTAGCGAATCAGGTATTATACGTATTAATACTAAAACAAACTTTATAACCAACTATTCGACCGGCGATGGTATATCCGACATGTCGTTTCGTCCGTTTGCAGCCATGAAATCGAAAACTGGCGAAATCTATTTTGGGTCGTACAATGGTGTTACTTACTTTTATCCCGAGCAAATTTTTTCAACACAGGCAAAATCTAAATTAGTTTTTCTGGATTTTAGTTTGTTTAATAAAGTCACACACCCAGGTGATAAAAACTCACCCCTGACCGATAAAATTAATAACCTTCAAGAGCTTGATCTAAGTTATCGCGACCACTCATTCTCGTTGAACTTTACCACTATCAACTTTGCACCCAATGCCAAGCGGCGTTACATGTGGAAACTCGAAGGATTGGACAAAGATTGGGTAGGGCCGAGTTCGGAAACTGTGGTGAATTACACCAATTTAAAGCCGGACACTTACGTTTTTAAGTTGAAAGCCATTGGCGATAACAATATGGTGTTGGATCAACGTGAATTAAAAATAGTTATTCAACCTCCATTTTGGAATACTATATTTGCAAAAATAATTGGATTTATTTTGCTTGTACTGTTTGCGTACTGGGCATACAAGTATCTCTCGAATTTGTACGAAAAGCGTAGAACGACTGAAAAAATCAAGTTCTTTATAAATACTACACACGATTTGCGTACACCTCTTACCCTCATTAGTTCTCCTATTTACGAACTTAAAGAGAAACTTGTGCTCGATGAATGGAACAAGTATTTGTTCGATCTTGTAACCTCAAATCTCGAAAAAATGAACAAAATGGTTTCTCAATTGCTCGATTTTCAGAAATCGTACGAGGCAGAAGAGTATCTGATGGTTACAAAAAATAATCTGAATACATTACTTACCGAAAAGAAAATGTTCTGGGAACCTGTTGCACAGCGTAAAAACATCTCAATCCTGCTCCATTTACCTGAAAACCATTTGTTTGAGTGGTACGACAAGCAGAAAATGGATAAAATTCTGGATAATCTGATATCGAATGCTATTAAATATTCGCGCAATGATGGAACGGTTGACATATCGCTTACCTATACCAGCTCGCATTGGCAAATCAATGTGTCCGACAATGGCATTGGTATTCCGGAGTCGGCTGCGCGT
>JAYRXP010000236.1:0-1841 GCA_041917395.1 Paludibacter sp. | reverse complement strand
AAAATGATAATCGCCTCACCGGAATTAGTCACTAACCCTGATGTATCGGTATTTATAATAACCTACAATCAGGAGCAGACCATTGCGCAAACTATTGAAAGTATTTTGATGCAGGAGGGTGATTTTACGCTTGAATTGGTAATTGGTGAAGATTGCGGAACGGATAGTACCAGAGAGATTTGCAAAAGCTATCAGCAGAAATATCCTGACAGGATAACGCTTTTACTCCAGGATACCAATCAGGGAATTACCAAAAACTACATTGATACGCTACGACTATGCAGGGGCAACTACCTGAATGTTTGTGCGGGCGACGATTACTGGTGCGACAAACAAAAAATTGCGAAACAAATCGCATTTTTCGCTGAAAATCCGGATTACGGAGCTGTAACAACCGGCGGTTATCGCCTATTAGTTGAAAAAAATGAATTTATCGAAGGCATTCCTCCTTTACATCCCGTAGCTGATGGAAATGTTTTCGACAAAACATGGCCTGGAGGTGTATATGCCATGCCACTATCATTGTTGTTTAAAGCCGAATTATTAAAACATTTTGATTTCGATGAATTTATTCGCCGGAAATTTTCGGTAGAAGATGTACCCATGCAGGCTATAATGGCTAAACATACCAAATTCGGGCATATTCCTGATTTATGCGTGGTTTACCGGGTGTATAACAGTTCGCAAACTTTTATAAACTTTAATCATCCACGTTATTTGTTTTATCATCAGGGATTAGTAGAAATTCGCCGCTATCTGGATGAGTTATTTCCGGGAGAAGTTGAATTCAGCGAAGAGTGGGCACACGACTATATGGTTTATCGCAGGTTTCTGGTAGCATTGTATAATTTTGATTATGAACAGGCACGAAAAGAATTGCAAAGTTTACAAAAAACAGGTTCGAAAGAACAAAAAGCACTCCGCCACACCAAAACACGAATTGGTTTTTATATCTTTGCATTGGTAAAGCGGTGGAAACTGAAACAAAGCACTATAGTATAAAATCTCAAAGTGTTACACCGTGAATTCACAGAGTTACACTGAGATATTAGAAAAAATGAAGCAACCCCAACTAATTAATCTCCCAAGAATTACGGATCCCCGCGGAAATCTTTCTTTCCTGGAAGGCTCAAAACATATTCCGTTCGAAATAAAACGGGCATACTGGATTTATGATGTTCCGGGAGGTGAAACACGTGGTGGTCACGCCTTTCGCGAACAGGAGGAGTTTATTGTGGCGATGTCGGGTAGTTTCGATGTAATAATCGATACCGGGAAGAGTCGCAAACGTAAGTTTTCGTTGAATCGCTCTTATTTTGGATTGTACGTTCCTGCCGGTTGCTGGCGTCAAATGCTTAATTTCTCAACCAATTCTATTGCGCTGGTATTAGCATCTACGCCATACCATGAGAGTGATTATATCCGAAATCAGGAAGATTTTCGCGCTTTTGCTTCGAAAGCAGAGTCTTTTAAAACAGACTATCAAAAAAACAATCTGCATTTTATCAATCCGGCATTCGATGCATCAACAACAACTGTTCACGATTGTAAAACCATAGAATTAGACAAAAATCATCGTATTAAAGGCAACATAACTGTTGTTGAAAACGGAACAGAAGTACCCTTCGACATCAACCGCGTATATTATTTGTATGATGTTCCGGGTGGAGAAGAGCGTGGCGGCCATGCGCATAAAGAACTGTATCAGATACTAATAGCAGCCGGAGGAAGTTTCGATGTGGTACTGGATGACGGAAAAGAGAAACGAAACGTACATCTCAACCGCCCCTATCAGGGACTTAAAATCGTTCCGGGCATCTGGCGTGAACTGATAAATTTTT
>JAYRXP010000235.1:0-3587 GCA_041917395.1 Paludibacter sp. | reverse complement strand
AGAGGAGGTCAACAGGGTATTGTTATTGTTGGATACTTACACAGCATTTAAACAAAACCTGTATCATCGTTTTGCAGCGAATCTGCCTGATAATTATAAGGTTGACTTATTGTTTCATCAATACAACGAACAGTTGTTCGAAACAATTCTGCGTGAAAGCATTGGCAGATACAGCATGTACGTTGTTATGAATTTTTCGAACGAAAAATTATCAGACACCTTAAAAACAATACCATCGGATAAATTATTGCTTCTCGATTTTGGAAATTTCGAAAACACAAACTATTCGTACATTCTACAGGACTTTGGAGAGGCATTCTACAATTGCTTGAACGAAGCAAAAACAATACTTTCGAAATATACGCGGCTTTCGTTTATATTCCCCGAAGAATTGTTGCACCCCGTTTCAACCATTGAGTATTTTATACGGTTTTGCTCCGAAAATAAATTATCGTGGGAGGTAATTCGCTCTGAAAAAGAGTGGAAAGGCGTGCAACCGGGCACTGTTTACTTCTGCATTAATGTGGAAGATTTGGTGAAGGTTATAAAAAGCGCCGATGCATCTCAATTTAAAATAGGTGAGGATATTGGCCTAATTGCCTACAACGACGATCCGATACTGGAAGTTATAAAAAACGGAATTTCGTCAATAAGCATCGATTTCGGGTTGATGGGCGAAAAAGCAGCCCGGTTTGTTGTGACAAAATCAGAGATAAAAGAATACATACCAACAAATCTGACTGTCCGGAATTCAGTTTAAAAATTTTACGCTAAAATCAGCACAGTTCAGCATTGTTAATTAATTCTCGTTAAGTTTAAAATACAGTTTATCAGGCTATAAAAATGGGTATTTCCGATTATTATTCCGAGTTTAAAAATGTGGTTATCGACGATAACAACATTAATTTCGGGCTTACGATCAATTCGGTAGGCTATAAATCCATTTTGCAGAACGATGCTATTATAAAATCGAATAAAATAAAGGATTTCAGATTTCATTACAAAAAAGGAAAAGTATCGAACGAGTTTAAACTCATTTACATAACCAAAGGTGTTGGCTTTGTGTGTTTTGAAGGTTCCGAAGAAGTTGAAATTTCAAAAGGTAAAGTATTGTTGATTCAACCCAACCAAAAATACACGTATTACCACTTGCCGGACAATGACTGGAAAGAGTATTTTATCCGCTTTGAAACTGATGCTGTTTATTATCAGCTTATTCGTCGTTTTTTTCCATCCGAGAATTCAATAATCGATGTGGGATTTAACGAAGAATTGGTAAAACTGTTCCAGCGGGCTATCGATGTGGTGCAGCACGGATTAAAATCGTCGCAGGTATATTTATCAGGAATGCTGTTTCATGTATTGGGATTGATTATTTCGGAATCGAAAAACAAAACGCTCGAAAAAAGAGAAGAGCAGCGGATACAGCAGGCAAAAATCATTATGACCGAAAATATTTTCAACGCCATTTCGCTTCAGGAAATTGCTGCACGAATTGGTATAAGCTATACATTGTTTCGTAAAAACTTTAAAATATACACCAATGAAGCACCGGCAAAATATTTTCACGATTTACGGATAAACAAAGCGAAACAGCTTTTGCTCGAAACGACTTATTCAATAAAAGAAATCTCGTTTATGTTGCAGTTTACTTCGAACGACTATTTTTCCACGAGTTTCAAAAAAGCAATCGGACAAACTCCAACGGACTTTCGAATTTCGGAACTGACAAAAAAATAATATAACTAAACAGCCCCCAACCCCCTAAAGGGGGAGTTAAGGGGCGTTAGTCAAGGTAAATAGAATTTAGGACACACAAGGTAATAATTATAAAATAACAAAATCTCAAACTACCAGTCTTATTCCCAATCTTATTCCCCCTTTAGGGGGTTAGGGGGCAGGGGCAGGTTTAAAAACATTAAACAAAATGAAAGCAGGTTCAATTGCAGGCGAAACAACATCGGCTGCACAAATCAGAAAAGAAAAAACAGGTCGCTTGCAGGGAGAAAATCCTAAAATTGGCATTCGTCCAACTATCGATGGCCGTCAGGGTGGTGTACGCGAATCGTTGGAAAATCAAACCATGAACATGGCTGTTAACTTAGCCAATTTTTTAAGCTCAAATCTGAAATACAGCGATGGCTCGGCAGTAGAATGTGTGATTGCCGATACAACCATTGGTCGTGTTGACGAAGCAGCTGCCTGTGCCGAAAAATTCAAAAAAGAAGGCGTAAGCATTACTATCACCGTTACTCCATGTTGGTGCTACGGTAGCGAAACAATTGATGTTGACCCACACACCATTAAAGCCGTTTGGGGTTTTAACGGAACTGAGCGCCCGGGAGCAGTGTATCTGGCAGCAGCATTGGCTGGTCATAATCAAAAAGGATTACCAGCATTTGGTATTTACGGTCGCGACGTACAGGATGGTGGCGACAACTCGATTCCTGCCGATGTACAGGAAAAATTGTTGCGTTTTGCAAAGGCAGGTATTGCTGCTGCTACGCTGAAGGGCAAATCATATTTGTCAATTGGTTCTGTATCGATGGGTATTGCCGGTTCGATTGTTGATGCAGATTTCTTCCAAACCTATCTCGGTATGCGCAACGAATATGTGGATATGAGCGAAATTCTTCGTCGCGAAAAATTAGGCATTTACGATCCTGTAGAATTTGAGAAAGCAATGGCATGGACTGTAAAAAACTGCAAAGCCAACGAAGGACCAAATACAAATCCTCCTCACACAACCAAATCGCGCGAGGTGCTTGATCAGGAGTGGGAATTTGTGGTAAAAATGACTTTGATTATCCGCGATTTAATGATAGGAAACCCACGTTTGCGTGAACTTGGTTTTAAAGAAGAAGCGTTGGGACACAATGCCATTGCTTCGGGCTTCCAGGGTCAACGCCAGTGGACCGACTTTATGCCAAACGGCGACTTTTCGGAAGCAATTCTGAATACTTCGTTCGATTGGAATGGCATTCGCGAGGCTTTTGTGGTAGCTACCGAAAACGATTCGTTGAATGGTGTGGCTATGTTGTTCGGAAAATTAGTAACCAATACAGCTCAGGTTTTTGCCGATGTGCGTACTTATTGGAGTCCGGCAGCTGTTGAGCGCGTAACCGGACACAAACTGGAAGGTGTGGCAGCTAACGGATTAATTCACCTGATTAACTCGGGTTCAGCATCGTTGGATGGAAGCGGTCAGATGACCAAAGATGGACAACCAGCCATGAAACCTTTTTGGGAAATTACCGAAGAAGAAGTTCAGAAAACATTAGACGCTACAACCTGGTATCCTGCCGAAGGTGAATATTTCCGTGGAGGCGGTTACTCGTCGAACTTCCTTACAAAAGGTGGAATGCCGGTAACAATGGCCCGTATCAACTTAGTGAAAGGCTTAGGTCCTGTGTTGCAGTTGGCCGAAGGCTGGACAGTGGATATTCCTGCCGATGTTCATAAAAAATTAGACGACCGCACCAACAAAACATGGCCTACAACCTGGTTTGCTCCACGTTTGACCGGCGAAGGAAGCTTTGCTGATGTATATTCGGTAATGAACAATTGGGGTGCAAATCACGGCGCTT
>JAYRXP010000234.1:0-5246 GCA_041917395.1 Paludibacter sp. | reverse complement strand
TTATCGTCATCGAATGGCATTACCTTGCAAAGAGATGAAACTGGAACGGCAACATTGGTTGACAACAACACAACTGACCCACAAACAGTAAATGCAACTGTAAAACAATATGTTACTGAAGGTCGTAACTGGTACATGTCTATTCCGCTTGCAAGTATTTCGGCATCGGCACTGAATAAAGGTACTTCGGTGGTAATGTACGATGAGCCTACGGGACAATGGGTTGCTCCTGATTTGAATACGCTGGACAAAATGCGTGGTTATATCCAAACTGCAACTCCGCTGACAGGTACAACCGGAACGGTTGAGTTTTCGGGAGCGCTGAATACCGGAGCTCAGTCGATCACACTTTCGCGTACAGCCGGAAAAACAGGCTTTAATCTTGTTGGAAATCCGTATCCATCGTATTTAGACTGGGATATGGTAACAAAAACAAATGTATCGAACACCATGTGGTATCGCACCAAAGAAGGCAGTGTTTATAAATTTTACACCTATATTGCCAATGAAGGAGCCGGAATCGGAGTTCCGGCGAGCGTAACCAATAAAATTCCGCCAATGCAGGCATTCTGGGTACGTGTGGTAAATGAAGGTACTGGAAGTATTGCTGTGAATAACAACATGCGTTCGCACAAAGATGCTTCGGGAAACATATTGAAAGCGCCAAAGCAGCAAAACCAGCAATTAGTTCGCCTACAGGTATCCAATGGCGTAAACAACGATGAAGCTGTGATTTATTTTAATGCAAATGCTTCGGATAGTTTCGATCGTTACGATGCACAAAAACGTAGTAACGACAATCCGGCCATTCCCGAAATTTTCACGCAAGCCGGTAATGAAAAACTGGTCATTAACGGCATGAACACCGTTGCATATAACACTGAAATTCCGGTAGGATTTACGGCAGGAACTGCCAGCGACTTTACAATTTCGGCCACAGAACTTAGCAATTTCGAAACAGGAACACGTATTATTCTGAAAGACAAACTAAATCCCGGTTCTGAGTTTGAATTATCCGAAGGTACAGCATATAATTTCAGTTCGCAGGCAGTTGCTCCATCGACTGATCGTTTCAGCCTGACGTTCAAAGCACCCGGCATTACAACCAAACTCGAAAAACCAGTTGTAAAAGACATTCAGGTTTACGTAAATGCTATGAAT
This sequence comes from Paludibacter sp., assembly GCA_041917395.1. Taxonomy (GTDB): domain Bacteria; phylum Bacteroidota; class Bacteroidia; order Bacteroidales; family Paludibacteraceae; genus Paludibacter. Next base: position 4,085 of record JAYRXP010000234.1, on the reverse strand, counting down.
CAAATCACAATTATTGCGCCCGAAAAAAGTAATTACGCCATATATAACGGCTTGGGACAATTGATTGAAAGTGGTAATTTGAATTCGAAATTTGTAATTCGTAATTCAAAATTAAACGCAGGCGTATATTTGGTAAAAGTTGGCAATTTTACAAACAGAGTTATTGTTAAATAGAAAAAATCATGGAAAAGAAAACATACAACACACCACATATAGAGCTTATTACGCTGGACAACGATATTGCTCTGATACTGGAATCGAGCCCTCCGGCAGGGCCAAATGAAACAAGGGAAATCGCTGTTCCGGATTTTTTCCAGAACAATCATTTTAAAAATTTACAGGCTTAAAACAAATAAAAAAACAATATTCACTTTTATAAAATTAGTATTATGAAATCAAAAATTACTTTTGTAGCGCTATTAATCAGCGCATTATGCTTTACTGCCAGCGCACAGGTTGCAACATGGACAGGTCCCGATGCTGGCGATTGGTCAACGGCAGCCAACTGGTCAACTGCTTCAACTCCATTGTTGGCCGATAGTGTGTCAATACCAGCCGGAAAAACAGTAACTATTTCAGAAAATGTTGGTACAATTAACCGTTTGTCAGTTTCGGGTAAATTAATTCTCACCGCAGCAGGTGTTTTGGTTGTCGATCAGGCCGCGTCGCCTAATGGCTCTCCTATTGTGACACTAGCAGGTGGCGAAATTCTGAATAACGGTTCATTCACTGTAAAAAATTCGGTAACTACCGCTTCGAACACAGTTTTGCAATTTGCCGAAAGTGCCGAACGCGATAATTTATTTACCAACAACGGATCATTCACACTCGACAATACCATTGGTGCTTATGCATCAACGACGGGTAGAGGAATCGGATTAAATATGGTATCACCGGGACGTGTTTCTACTTTTAAAATGGGTGGAACAATGAATATCAACATTAAACCCGGCTGTTGTTTTATTGAAACAAACGGTGGTGGAAACCTGACGCTGGACGGAACATTAGCGCTCGGCAGTACAAGTGATTATAAAAACCTTCGCTTTATTAAAATTCAGGCAGGAGGAAGTGTAACCGTTGCCCCCACTGCTGACATAACCGTCTACACAGGCTTTGTTTCAGGTAATGGTGTGATCAACATGCAATCGGCACTTACCACAACTCCGGGTTCAGCTTTCACTAATCATGGTAAAATCGCCATTCATGGCGGTTCTGCAACCACAGGCTACGGACTTTATTTCAACCCACAAGCCGTAGGGGCACTGAACACATTTAACAATTCCGGAACAATAACAGTTGACGGAACTTTCCCTCTAGGTTTTATGTACATCGGAGGTACAGCTACAGGTACAACTACAATCAACAATCAATCAACTGCAACGTTGGCACTTTACAACGCTGACCCGGCTGCTCAGGTAATTAAAACTGCAGGAACAGGAAATACAGTAACAATTAATAACGAAGGTACGCTTAAAGTTTCATCTGCAACCATTTCACTTACTTCGACAGTTGCTGTAATTAACAACTCAGGAAACATTGTTTATAATTATGTGGCCGGTGTAAAACAACTGAAAGAACTAAATGGAAAAATCTACAGCAATGCCAACGGTTTGGTTATTGAATTGCAAGGAAATGCACAATTGATTTTGAGCGATCTTACCGGAAAAACTATCCGTACAACAAATCTGATAAGCAGCCATAACGTTATAAATACGAATAATTTGAAAGGTATTTATATTGTACGTTTGGTAACTTCTGAAGGCGTATTTACTCAAAAAATAAATCTATAAAAAACTTCAAAATCAGGCACAGGCGATTTTGTCGTCTGTATCTGAAATTTCATATTCAATTATTTCAAAAAAAAGTATAGTGTTAAGCAACCATAACAATACTTTCTCCACAAATAATTTAAAAGGTATCTATATTATCCGTATTACTTCGGAAGAAGGAAACTTCACACAAAAAGTAAATTTATAATTAGTTTTTAAGGAATAGATTTTTAGTTGGTTATCAGCAACTTGATTGGAAATACCTTGTACGGAATGTACCGGGTAATTCCTTTCAATTGCCCAAATTGAAAGAAAAATGAGAAAAATTAAACAATTGATTTTCGTATTTTTAGTATCATCCGGTTTTTCGGCTGGTTTCGCGCAGCTTTCACCACAAATAATAAATGTGGAAGGGCGTTCAACCATTTCGCTCGACGGACTATGGAAAACAATCGTCGATCCGTTCGAAAACGGCTACTACGACTATCGCCGTATGCCTTACAAGAGTGGCTACGGAGCCGACAAAGATATAAAAGACAAAACCGCTTTGCAGGAATATAATTTTGCAACCGACAAAACGCTTTTTGTGCCGGGCGACTGGAATACTCAACGTCCCGAACTGTACTATTACGAAGGCACAATCTGGTATCGTAACCGTTTTCAGTACGAACCAAAAACTGATAAACGAGTTTTTCTTCACTTCGGAGCTGTAAATTACGAAGCAATTGTGTTCGTGAATGGCAAAGAACTCGGAAAACATGTGGGTGGATTTACACCTTTCAATTTCGAAGTTACCGGTTTACTGAAACAGGGAGAAAACTCTGTTGTGGTAAAAGTAGATAATAAACGAAATTTCGATGCAGTTCCCACTGTCAATTCCGACTGGTGGAACTATGGTGGTATTACACGTCAGGTCACACTGATTGAAACACCGCAAACTTTTGTGCGTGATTATTATATCCAACTTAAAAAAGGAGATAAAAACACCCTGACTGGCTGGGTTCAACTCGACGGAAAAAATCTGAACAAGCCAGTGGCTATTGAAATTCCGGAATTAAAGATGAAACTTCAGCTGAATGCTGATGCTAAAGGTTTTGCTTCGTTCGAAACCAAAATAAAACCCGTTTACTGGTCTCCCGAGAATCCCAAATTATATGTTGTCAATATTTCGACCGAAAATGAAAAAATAGCTGACGAAATTGGCTTCCGAACCATCGAAACACAGGGAACTAAAATTTTGCTGAATGGGAAACAGGTTTTCCTGCGTGGAGTTTGTATACACGAAGAATCGGCCTATCGTAACGGACGGGCTTTTTCGAAAGAAGAAGATATTGTATTGCTCCAATGGGCCAAAGAAATGGGTTGTAATTTCGTACGTCTGGCACATTACCCGCACAACGAACAAATGGTTCGTCAGGCTGAGAAAATGGGACTGATGGTTTGGTCTGAAATTCCGGTTTACTGGACAATTCAGTGGACAAACCCCGAAACCTACAGAAATGCAGAAGCCCAGCTTACCGATAACGTTACACGTGACAAAAACCGCAGTAACATAATCATTTGGTCCATTGCCAACGAAACTCCTCAAAGCCACGAACGGTTTGTGTTTCTGAGCAAACTTGCAGCTAAAGTACGCGAACTTGATCCTGTACGTCTTGTAGGTGCAGCCATGGAAAAAGAAGCGATAGAACCCGGATTAATGACAGTAGATGATGAGTTAAGTAAAGTAATGGATGTGCTCAGCTTTAACCAGTATGTGGGTTGGTATGACGGTTTACCCGAAAAATGCGACCGTGTAAACTGGAAATTCTCGGAAGAAAAGCCGGTAATTATTACCGAGTTTGGTGGATGTGCTTTGTATAATATGCGAGGAGGAAAAACCGAACGCTTTACCGAAGATTATCAGGAAGATTTGTATATTCGCAGCGTTAATATGCTGAAACGAATTCCCGGTCTGGCAGGATGTACACCATGGATTTTGAAAGATTTCCGTTCGCCACGTCGCCAGTTGCGTGATATTCAGGATGATTTCAACCGAAAAGGCTTAGTTTCGGATAGAGGCGAAAAGAAAAAAGCATACTTCGTAATGCAGAAATGGTACGAAGAAATAAAAAATCAGGAAAAAATCACAGCAAAATGAGCCTCAAATTAAAAGACGTTCTGCTTTTTTCGACCTTGTATTTCGGATTGAATTTAAATTCACAAACGATAAGTCCCTATCTGATAGGCAACAATGCCTGGTACGATAGCAACGTGGCTAATCTTTGGGGATTGATGTCAACTGCAAAATTTCAGACTATTCGTATCGGCGGAGCC
>JAYRXP010000233.1:0-7899 GCA_041917395.1 Paludibacter sp. | reverse complement strand
TTTCACATCGAGTTTTACCCAATAATCTATTTTACTTTGTGCCAGGCGCACATAAAAAGCTTCCGAAGTTTTACTGTCGGCAGGCTGAATAATCATTTTTACATCCGCTGCGTTTTCCTCGATAGGAATAAGCAGGTACGATGTTGTAATTTTAAAATCAACCTTTGCTTCCTTTTTATTTTTATCGTTTTGCTGCGAATGACAAGCTGTACCGAAGACAAGTAACAGTATCATTAGGAATTGAAGTGTTTTTTTCATACCAGAAATTGAAGTTTGATGCAATCTGTTTCGTTCGGAAATTAGTTAACTGCTACTTTCACGCAAGTTTCGAATCCTGTATTATCTTGTTTTTTAACAAGATACAAACCTTTTGAAAGAATGGAGTTTGTGATTTTCCAATCGCCGTTTATCGTCTTAACCAAATTTCCTGTAAGCGAATAAATCTCCGTTTTTGTAATAACCCGATTTGATAGTTCCGACGTATTTGAAACCCCCGTTGTGGTGTCGTTAAATGCAATTACATCGTCCCAAAAACAGCGACTTTGTTCACCTACAATAGTTGCCAATGGATAGTCAATAAACGGAGCTATAAGTAATGTGGTGATATTACCCATTCCAGCAGGAATTGCAAATTCTAATTTCTGCCAGGCACCAGGTGTTGTATAATTAGCTGAAACAAATTGATTTGGGCCACCATCCTGCAACTCCAAACGAACGGTTCCGGCCACATTTTTATACACCAAAACGGAAATTTTGTTATAGGTACTTACATTGATATTAAGACCCCCGAGTCCACCACCCGACCATACATCGCTGTTAGGACTTATCCAGATAGTCATGGCTTTAGCCGATGGATTACCTGTTTTGGGATGCCAGTCCACATATTCTACAGCTGTTGAACCAGCTTGCCACCAGTTTACACCTGTATTTTCACCATCACTAATTACTTGTTGTGCAAAAAGTGAAGCAACTGCGAAATTTAAAACCAAAAGTAAAGTTGTCTTTTTCATAACATTGAATTTTTAAATTATTGATTGTTTTTTATTTAAGTGAATTAACAAGCACGATCAGGGAACTTTTTTTACGGTCATTTCCGAGACTGCAACAGTACCATTATCGGTAAAAATTGTCCACGGATTTTGATCCATTTTGTAAATACGATTTGTGAATGCCACATTATCGTTTACATAAACCACACAAACTGATTTTTCGATAATCATTTTCAGGTTGAAAATTTTGTTTTCAGGTACAATAAGTGGTGTAAAATTCAACTCCTTATTGTAAGAGCCTGTTGAATAATTCGTTTCTTTATTCATAAAAATGGCAGGCATCGCCAAACGATTTGTGGACGATAAATCAAATAAAACCGAATAAACTTCGGACATATCGCCACCTGCTCCAAACGAAAACCCAAATTTTGTTGACTGCGAAGCATCTATTTTCATCGAAATTTTCACCGGACTTGTATTTCTGTTGAAAAGAGCGTAACTCCTGCCTGTCGTCGACGAAATGGTGTAAGAACCTTTATCACCTGCAACCGTTCCTTTTAATTTTATTTTTGCAAAAGCCACTTCTTTGCTGAATTTAGCATCAACCGATTCGGGTATGGTTGGGTATAAACGCCCATTGGGCTGCTGTACAAGTTTATGAGTCACTAAGCTACCTGCCCAATCAAGTTCATTTTTGCTATTCACCTGCTGCCCGGTAGAACACCAGCCTGAGAGGTAGCGCACATTGCCGTTCCCTGCAGTTTTTGCAGCATACAAATACAAACCGTCGAAGGTTTCGTGATGTCCCGAAGCATCTTCGCATTTTCGCCAAGGTCCGTCAGGGCTATCAGCAATGCGATAGAAAGTTTTGCGATGTTCGTCTCTGTTGATACGCGAAAACACGAGATACCATTTATTACCCATTTTGAAAATATCGGGGCATTCCAATATCTGCGCATCCGAATCAAAATCGGTAAGCGGCGAAATCAATGTCCAGGTTGTTAAATCAGTGGAAGTGTAACGTACAAAAACACCTTTTCCATCTTTGATAGAAGTTACAAGCATTACATAAGCCGAACGAGCAGGGTCGTAATAAACCGAGGGATCACGAAAATTATTTTTATCATAACCATCAGGCGCTTCGAAAGTGAATGAAGGCACTTTTGTAAAAGTTTTCATATCAGTTGAAGTTGCCAGCATTACTTTTTCGGCAGGATACAAACTTCCGTTATGTCCGGTGTAAAACCCAAATAACTTTCCATTGTTATCTTTTATAAAACTCCCTGTTCCCAACAGCGCTTCCTGCGAACCAGCCACACCACACGGAATTGCTTCCATAAAGCCCTGAAAACTGGCATAATTAGTTGTTTTTACAGCATATATAGGATGATCGGTAGGTGCTCCATTGCGCCAATCCTGCAGAAAGAAAATATAGAAACTATTATCTGCTTCGTTGAAATACGGCATTGGGTCGCCCACATAACCTACTTGTGGTTTGTACAATGTAGTGTATGCTCCCGATTCCTGAATAGTGCGAACGGTGGTTGTGGTATCGATTGTTGATATTTTGGGATCAACAGGATCGTTTACACCTTTGCAACCGGCACAGGACAAAAACATCAATACTGTAGGTAAAAAGAATAATTTGAGTTTCATAAAAGTTATTTTTAGTACGCGGTTTTACATTCAAACCGCGTACATTCATTTTTTTATTGTTTTGGATGTGCCTTTAACTGATCCCAATACATCATTTGCGTTGCAAAGTTCGGATCATTAGTAGCATCTATCACATGCGGCGCGACCAGGATATTGTTGATAATGGCTGTTCTTCCCGCAGGAATAGTGAACGTCAACTCCTGCCACTGACCGAGTGCCGATGCCGAATAACTTGCTTTCAGCCAATCCTTGTTTTGCTCTCCGTTCGACTGTATTTCCAATTGAACATCACCAGCAGTATTTTTGAGTACCATTAATGTAAATTTACTGTAAACAGCAGGATCAATATTCACCTTATTTTCGTTCCACAATGCGCCACCCGACCACGGACGACCACCATCGTCTGAAGCTTCTTTTTTCCGCAATATAGAAATACAGGTAGGTGTGGTATTAATTCCATCTGTTTTTGGATTTACATAACCATTGTTGAGCGTACTTGCAAGCGAACCCCAGGTTGGTGATACGGTTTCGCCATCATAAATCACCAAAATTGGCTTTGGCTTTTCACCCAACTTAACAGTAACTTCATATGTAAATGTAGATCCAAGATAATTCAGGCTGAAATTTACCGGATTTGTAAAGTCAACTGCTGTACCCGAGGCAGGTGTAAGCGTAGCGCCGCTTGTATATTCCAATACGGGATATAGAGCTTTAACGTCAGTCCCTACCGGAAGGTAAAGCACAATTTTCTTCGTTATATCGTCAATATCGGCTTCAACCGAACCAATTTTGAATTTGGTAATTTTCGCTCTTGCCACATCAACCTTTACATTGTATTTTTGATACAAATCTTTGTTTGCAACTGTGTAGGTTACTGTAAGTAAATTACCATTATTGTCGGCAAAATTTACGGCTTCACCATTATTTGGTGTTACAGTTGCACCTTCGGCAACAACAAGAGCAGGTGATAAATTACGAAGATTTGAACCGGCCGGAAGAACAACCGATATGGTTGAATTCTCAGCATTGATAGTCCCTTCTACGCCGTTAATAGTAAAGGAATGAATATTGACATCGCCGGTTGTATCCAAAATGCTTTTCGCTTCATCGTTGCATGAGCTGAATGAAATTACCGGACTTAGTATCAGCAGGAAATAATATATAATCTTTTTCATTTTTGTTCTGTTTTAAAATCCGTAATTCTGTTTATAAATACCTTTACTGAAATTAATTTGCTGAATTGGTATTGGCACATATTCGTTTTTATTTTTGGTAAATTGTGCGCCCTGAAAAAAGGAATGTTTAGGAGCCTGACTCAGGTAATAAGTATTCATAACCGAATCGGCAATTCCCCAACGTACTAAATCGAAGAAACGGCTACCTTCCATGGCAAATTCCAATCTGCGCTCCCAACGAAGTGCTTTGCGAGCAAATTCCTGACTCCAGGTACAGTTTACACCATCCTGATAAGTCTGTATATTCATTTTTGTGGCAGCAAAACCAATCAAACCTGTACTTACTTTAGCCCTGTTACGAATTTGATTTATTAATGGCAGAGCAGCCGCATAATTACCTGTTTCAATCAATGCTTCGGCCCGCATCAATAGCACATCAGCAAAACGAATAACAATATTGTTTTTGGTATTTGCATTCCACGGACCTGTTTTTACATAATACTCGCTTGCGGGATCCACATTTTCCTTGAGCGACGAATAGTAACCGTACATTCCCGGATTGCGCGACTGATTTTGCTCGTAATTTACGTTGGTATATTTGTAAGGCTTGCCCGGAATAGCTACCGTGTGGAACAAACGGGGGTCTGTTTTATCGGTTGCTTCGTTATAATCAGCCATGTTGTAGGTATCAAATACCGGCAATCCGTTACTGGTTTTAAAAGCATTTACCAAATCCTGACTTGGTTTATTGAAATCGCCACCAGGGGTAGGAGTTGTAAGGGCATTTCCCATATTCAGGCGACCGTAAGTTGTACCATCATCATTAGAATATTGAACTGCAAAAAGGCACTCCGGACCATTTTCATACGTTCCCGGAAGGAAATTATAGGCAAAATCGTTTTCCAGACGGTAAGGCGAAGTCATTACAAACGCTGTTAAATCAATCACTTTCTGCATATCTCCGGCATCAACCGATATTACATTGTGCATTTCGTCCTGACGGTATGCTTTGTAAATATAAACTTTGGCCAGATAAGCTGCCGCTGCATATTTGTTTGCACGCCCCACTTCTGTCTGACTTGCGGGAAGATTGTCGTAAGCATATTGAAAATCATCAGCAATTTTTTGCCAAAGTTCATCGTTGCTGTATTTTACATTCGATACATTGGCAATATCTTCGGCCGACATAGTTTCGTCGATGTAAGGAACCATTTTGAAAACTATTTTCTGAATAAAATGCATGTGTCCGCGAAGGAAACGCATTTCAGCCATACGTATTTTCTTATTCGGCATATCTTCTTCGCTAACGTTATTCAATAAACGCAAAGCAAAATTTGCACGTGAAATAGCCACATAATTCCGATACCAGAACACATCAGTGTACCATGTTTCATTACCGATAGAAGGTGACGAAATTTCCAGAAAGTGAAGAAAATCACCATCGTTTTGGTCATTACCGCCTTTATATGCATCGTCCGACCGTACATTACCGTAGTTCCACAAACTCAATGGTCTGTTTATCTCATCATTTCCAATGGCGGCATAAGCCGAAATAACTTCATTTTCAATTTGTTTTGCTCCGGTTAAATTATCTTCGGTCAAAATTCCATACGCGGGAACTTCCAAAAAATCCTGACACGAATTGAACGTTAGAACGCTTGCCAGAGCTATAACTATGCTATTTAATTTTTTCATTTTTAATCTGTATTTTTTTAAGAGTGAAATTAAAATCCTACATTTAAACCTACGGTGAATGTAGTGGAAATTGGATAACCCAGATTCGGATTTTCAGGATCCAATCCCGTAAAGTTTTTGCTCTTTAATGTCATCAGATTTTGACCGCTCACATAAAAGCGGGTTTTATCTAATTTGATTTTGCGGGAAACACCGGCCGGAAGCGTGAACCCAACTTGTAAGTTCCTAAGCTTCAGATACGATCCGGATTCAATATAATACGACGAAAAACGTTTTTCGTTATTCAAATCGCTGAACGAGAGTGCCGGAATATTTGAGGTTGTGTTGGTTGGCGACCATGCATCAAGTACGCGCGTTCCTTTGTTCGAACCAAGTTCGTCTACAGCCCAAAAGTCGGTAAAGCGCTTTACAGTGTTGTTAATATCATTTCCAACAACACCTTGAAAGAAGGCGGTTAAATCAAAGCCTTTCCAATCCAATACAATGTTCAATCCGTATTCAAAATCAGGATGTGGATTTCCAATCCAGGTTCTGTCTTTTTCATCAATAACATTATCGTCGTTCAGGTTTTTATAGCGGATACGCCCAATATCTTTTCCCGTTTGAGCAGCATGATTATCCACTTCTTCCTGAGTTTGAAACAAACCATCGGCTACATATCCGTAAAATGAATTAATTGGTTTTCCTAATATATTATCCGTTGTTCCGTTTCCGCCATAATTATTTACCACACTTTCAGGCAGTTTGGTAATTTTATTCCGATAGCCCGAAATATTTCCGGTTACATCATAATTTAGTCCGAACGACGTTCTACCTCTGTAACCCAATGAAAATTCGATACCTTTATTTTCCATCGAAGCTCCATTTACCCAGTGGTCTCCACCTTCGCCTATGGCTCCCAGATAGGGTGGTTTTACCAAAATATCTTCGGTTTGTTTAAAATACCATTCAAAACTACCGTACACGCTTTGGTTGAATAAGCCAAAATCAAGACCGATATTTGTTTGAGTCGTTGTTTCCCATTTAATTTTATCATTGGCACGCTGGTTTAACTGATAACCCGAAGGCAACATGCCTGAGTTTTTGCCTGCAATATCGTAAGCAGTTCCGGTATTGACACCTGCACCTGTTTCGCCTATGTAGTTGGCCACTATTATTGTGCGATTGGCATAATTATCAATTTCCTGATTTCCTGTTTGTCCCCAACCGGCACGTAGTTTCAAATCAGAAATAATGTTTTTTGAGTTTTGCATAAAACTTTCCTGACTTATGCGCCAACCTGCCGAAAATGCAGGGAATGTAGCGTAACGATTCTCTTTCCCAAAACGCGAAGAGCCATCGCGGCGTAAAGTAACCGAAGCCAGATAACGGTCGCTGTATGCATAATCAATTTTACCAAATGCAGAGCTTAAAGCCGAACCTGTTGATCCACCTGTAGCGTACATTTCGCCAACACCTGCCGAAGGCCACATATAGTCGGGATTTTCGAGTTCGAAAGTTCTTCTTTCGGCCGAGAAATTAATGTCTTTTTGTTTTATCATTTCAACACCTGCGAGCAGATTGAACTGATTCTTGTCGATTTTAAATTCGTAGGTAGCCGTATTTGTCCAGTTCCATTTCAAAGATTGACTTTGAATCATTTTTGCTGAAGTAAGGTCGGAGCCCAATCGTCCTCCAAAGCTATAAGTAAGCACACGTTGATAATAGTTGGAATAATCTACTCCAAAAGTACTGCGAACATGCAGGTTTTTAATTGGACGGATATCGACGTAGGCGTTTCCGAAAGTGCGCCAATAGCTATAAGGATTATCTTTGTTAGCATCCAGAATGCGGGCAGGATTATCTCTGTCGCGCATTCCCGATGTAACGCTTCCCCACGCTCCATCTATTGTTTTGAGTGGCATTATTGGTAATGATAGAATCGACAAATCGAGTACTCCACCGGGAGCCTGAAGTTCGCCGGTATGATTTATGGTAAAGTTTTCACCAATTGTAATCATATCGCCCAGCAGTTTGTACGACGAATTCATACGTGCAGAGATACGGTTAAAATATGATTCTTTAATGGTTCCCTGATTATCGTGGTAACAAATCGAGAAAAAGCTGTTTGCTTTGTCTGTTCCGCTACTAACCGATAGGTTGTACGACTGCGCCAATCCGGGACGGGTAATTGCGCTAAACCAATCGGTATCTGCCGACAACATCGTGTTTGTTCCATCACGTGCATCGATAAATTTTGGCACTTTAATACCGTTCAGTACCGCATTGCCATTATCGTCGTAACTATAATCGTAGGTATAACCAAGTTGGTTGGTATTCGGATTTACGCCACTATTTATCATGGCTTGCCATTGCGCCTCACCAAACTGTTTGGTATTGAGCAT
>JAYRXP010000232.1:0-1932 GCA_041917395.1 Paludibacter sp. | reverse complement strand
GCTTATCTTATACTCATCCTATACTCATCTTATACATATCCCTTAGTTGGTATATATATACAATTTTCCCGTAAAGCTAACAGTACTTATGTCAGCTTTTTGCCCTGTTTATGTTTCTTTTCTTTCAAAAATGACAACACAAAGACAATAGCTAACGGCATTAGCAATTATTGAGAGCCCATACATGTCTCATGCTGGTAATGCTCCTTTGTTCCGCAAAAATGTTTTTGTTATTATTTGTAATCAGCTAAGGTCTTTCCGAAATATATCCGCCATTGGGGTCGATGGGTAGGGCTTTCCACTCATGTACCGCCGAAATACGGCGGTACGCCACTGCAACCCATCACGCTATGCAGTGTATGAAACTTATTTCGTTAAAATACCTGGGAGCTTACCATCTGTTTGATAAATATTAATACCTTTGTACTATATGTACCTAACTGTAAAATAAGAAATTAATTATGCACACATGAAACGTCCATGTTAAAATAATTATTAACACACAAAGCAATGATTATTTTAATATGGTAAGTTCAATCTGACAACTAAAAAATAAATTATAAAAAGATGAATTTCAAATCTTTACATTTCAAACTAATTCCGCTGTTTTTGTTTTTGATTATTATTATCCTGTTTTCCTGTAAGCTGGATCCTGTTGATAATCCGAATAAGGAAGAACCCCTTGCCGGCGAAGTAACCGATACCACACAGGTGCTCAATTACCTGTTCGATCAGGCTGCTTTACCGCATTATAAACTAACGGTGTCGGCGGCTGAATGGAACAAACTCCTTGCGTATTTCGATCAGAATGAACAGAACGAGGAATATATAAATGTGGCACTAACGGTCGAAAAAACAAACAAAACCTTTCAGTTTGCAACGACCGGTCTGCGCTTGCGGGGCAATACAAGCCGCCGCCGACCCGAAGGTGCTACCGGAGAACTCCACAACAGCACAAATCCCGATTGGCATCATGCCAGCTTTACACTCAAATTCAATAAGTTTAAAAAAGGACAAAAACTCCTCGGACAGGAAAAAATGATTCTGAAATGGTTCAAAGACGATGCCATGTACGTCCGTGAGGTTTATTCCTACGATTTGTTTCGTCGCTTTGGGGTGTGGACAGCTCCGCGCTCTTCCTATTGCCGCCTATCCATTGGTGTCGAAGGCGATGCAAAACCTGCATACTACGGTGTCTATCAAACCGTGGAATCAATCGACGAGGATTATCTTCGTCAGCGCGCTGCTCAGTTTGGCAGTACAAATGGCTTTTTGTGGAAGGCTAACTGGGGTGCCGATTTAAGTAATGCCGACAAAAGCCGAATGGGCCTCGAGATACACACGCTCACTTCCAACTACGACCCCGTGTACGACCTTAAAACCAACGATGCCGAACTTGAAACAGCCAAAACACAGTTGGCCGGGTTTATCGATAGCGTACGCGTTCTCAATGGCGAAGCATTCAGAAACTGGATTTCGAAACGTACCGATGTTGATTTACTCCTCAAAACCTATGCTGTCAATGTAATGTGTGGCATGTGGGACGATTATTGGAAAAACAAAAACAACTACTATTTCTACTTGGACCGCAGCGGCAGGTTCTGGTTTATTCCCTACGACTATGACAATACGCTCGGCACTTCGTTGCTCGTAAGCAATTCCGGTACACAAAATCTGTTGAGTTGGGGAAGCAGCTCCAATCCGCTGATTGCGAAAGTGATAAGCATTGCCGAGTATCGTACTAAATACATTAATTACCTGCACGAACTGAATGATGCCGCCAACGATTTGTTTTATGTGGATAAAAGCGAGGCACGCATACGTAATTGGCAAAAACTTATTTCAGGCTATATATCGAACGATACGGGCGAGGACATGGAGTTGAACGATGTGCCTGCATCGTGGGGTAATTGTCCGCAATACAGGCTGTTG
>JAYRXP010000231.1:0-7488 GCA_041917395.1 Paludibacter sp. | reverse complement strand
ATTTAAACAGGTATTCATGCAGTAACTCAAACTGTGCGGGGTGCGATTCCACAAGTGCGGTAATGGCAGAAATTCGCAAAATATTTATAAGATAAACGACTATTAAACCTGCCGGCAGAAACCATAACTTTTTCTTTAAATTTCCGCCATAAAACAGTATAAGACAAGTAAATATATAAGCTTGTTTTAATCCGGTACACGACCAAACGATTCGCACTCCCACTCCGTTTTCGTGACGAAGAACATTATTATCAAGCTGCCGGATATCCGATCCGAAAAACTGCAAAACTCTGGCTGTTGCCGTTGCCACATGCTTTGCCATAAGATTGAACGGTGCGGATATATCCAGTCCGAAAAACGTAACAATTGTATCCGTTTCGTCGCCCCGCACTGTCAGTTTCCAGAAAAAGTGGGCACAAACCAACACCACCATGAAGTAGATTACCCCACTGTAAGGCCGCAATTTTTCAGGTAATTTTTCTGCAAACATCTTATCATTTAATATTTAACAGGAATTCAACACATTACCACATCATCACATCAACACATTATCACATTGTAACTCTCGAATAGGGAGCCTGATCGAGTGCGCAAAAATCCTTATTCAGGTATTTGAAATAACCACTAATGGCAATCATGGCTGCATTATCAGTTGTATATGCGAACGGAGGTATAAAAACCTTCCAACCATATTTATTCGCATGTGCATGAAAAGCTTCGCGTAAGGCTGAATTTGCCGATACACCTCCGGCCAGCGCCACCTGATTTATTTTAAAATCCTTAGCTGCTTTCCGTAGCTTGTTCATAAGTATCTCAACAACCGTATACTGAATGGAGGCACACAAATCATTTAAATTCTGCGCTATAAAGTCCGGATTTTCTTTCACTTTATCTCTTACCAGGTACAAAAACGAAGTTTTCAGGCCACTAAAACTGTAGTTCAAATCGGCGATTTGTGGCTTATTGAACGTAAATGCCCGGGGATTCCCTTCTTTAGCTAAACGATCGACATGCGGTCCACCCGGATAAGGTAGTCCCATCACTTTCGCGCATTTGTCAAATGCTTCACCGGCAGCATCGTCAATCGTTTGCCCCACTATTTCCATGTCGCTATACGAGCGGACAATGATAATCTGTGAATTTCCTCCCGATACCAGCAAACACAAAAAGGGAAATTCGGGAAATGTTTCGGCGGGATTACCTTCGCTGATAAAATGTGCCAGCACATGCGCCTGCAAATGATTCACATCAACCAATGGAATATCAAGGGCCTGCGCAAATCCTTTTGCAAATGAGGTTCCCACCAGGAGCGAACCAAGCAACCCCGGACCACGCGTAAAAGCAACTGCACTCAGCTCGTTTCGGGATATTCCCGCACTGCTTAATGCCTCGTGCACCACAGGTATAATATTTTGCTGATGTGCCCTTGAAGCAAGCTCAGGTACCACTCCACCGTACTTTGCGTGTACATTTTGCGAAGCAGTGATATTGGACAACAAAACGCCGTCTTTTATAATTGCAGCCGATGTGTCGTCGCACGACGATTCGATACCAAGTATTACAACAGAATTCATGTGTTTATAGTTGTTTTTTAGTTGTCACATGGAACTCACAAAACAAAATTAAATCATGCCCCTGTGGGTCAAAATGAATTAAATTTTGTCATGTTCGTTTCATCTAAAAATATGGAACAAAAATTGTATTAAAAAACACATCCAACAGGCTATTTATATTGCAAATAGCGCTTTTTTATAGATGCTAAACAAAAATAATTCACTATTTTTGCATAAAATAATGGTCAAAGGTATAAAAAAATCGATAAACATATTTCTAAATATTGTTGCAGTAATCGCCCTGATTGCAGCCACCTTACCTATTGCACTGCAAAACAGCAAAATACAGAATTATTTTTCCGAAATTATTGAAAACGAATTTTCGAAAAAAGTGAATTCGAAAATCAGTATTGGCAAAATTGACTATCAGCTTTTCAACACCATTCGCATAAAAGATTTGTACATCGAGGATTTACAACGGGATACACTTGTGCATGTTGAAAAAACCTACCTGAGTTTTAATTTCTGGAAGTTTTTTAAAGGTAAAGTGTTGTTCAGTGCCATCGAATTTGATAATCTGGCCGGCAATATAAAACAATACAAAGACGGAAAAACCAATGTTGATTTTTTAATTAAGGCTTTTAAAACACCTGATAATCAGCAAAAATCGAATGTTGAATACCGGATAAACAGACTCAGGATTAACGATTCGCGAATAAATTTCAGAAATTTTTCTGCCCGTAAAAACACTTCAAAAGGTAGTTTTGACCCTTCGAACATGCATTTTACGGCTATAAATGCAGATATAGCGCTTAACAAACTGAATAAAGACACGCTAAGCATTGATCTGAAGAATCTGAGTTTAAATGAAAAATCGGGTTTGGAATTAAAACACTTATCAACACACCTTTCGGGTTCTAAAAACGGAGCAAAAGTTCAGTTTATCGATTTAGAAATGCCGCAAACCAAACTTTCACTTTCGGATATCGAAATTAAATACGATAGTTTAAGTCAACTGAAAAACTTTGCTGAAAAAGTAAAATTCAAAATACCGCTCAATCGCTCGTCAATATATTTGTCTGATTTTAAAGCTTTTGCTCCTGAATTTGAGAAGCTGACCGAGTTTGTGGATATAAGCGGTTACATTTCGGGCAGCATATCTAATCTGAAAATCAAGCAACTGGAACTTAAACACGGAAAATCGTTTTATCTCAACTCAGATATCGAAATAAACGGGCTTCCATCCATTCAGGATGCATTTATTTACACTGACATAAAGGATTTTACAGTAAACAAATCCGAGATTCAGGACCTTGTGTCGCGCATCACACGAAAGCCACTGGTTTTGCCAAAAGAGCTGAACAACCTGGGGATGGTTCGTTATAAGGGAAACATAACCGGCTTTTTGAGTAATCTGGTTACTTACGGTACTTTAAAAACCAATATTGGTAATATATCAACCGATATTTTATTGAAATTCAACAACAATCTGAAAGACTTGAATTATAGTGGTTCGCTGAAAACCAACAGTTTACAGATAAATAAATTACTGAATTCGGATAAAATTGGTAGTTTGACCATGAATATTTCGACCAAAGGAACAAAACTTGCCGGCAAGCCATTCAAAGGAAGTGTAAACGGTAATATTAACAGCCTGGAATTATTGACTTACAATTACAAAGACATAAAACTGGATGGAAAGTACGATGGTTCGGGCTTTGATGGCAGTGTGAATGTAAATGACCAACACGTGAAGGCTGATTTCAAAGGGATTATCGATTTAACAAAGAAACTGCCTGTATTTGATTTTGGGCTGAATGTTGCCTACATCGATCTGAATGCGCTTCACTTTACCGAAAAATACAAGGGCGCTTTGCTTTCGTTCGCAGGCAAAACCAATATGACCGGAAAAACAGCGGACGATATAAACGGCTATGTATCGTTTGATGGGATTAAATTTACGAATAAAAACAAGACTCTGAATATTGATAACATTAAGTTTATAAGCAGAATAAGCGAAGATTTTACAAACTTTTCCATTAATTCAGATTTTCTGAACGGCTCATTCGCAGGCCGGTTCTCCTATAGTAAAGTTCCTGACATCGTAAATAACATTCTTAAAAATTATCTGCCGGCACTTTCGAAAAACAGCTCAACCAAAGTAGATCCTGATAACTTTATCAATGTTGACTTAAAATTGTCCAATACCGATGCCATAACCGAGGTGCTGGAACTACCTTTCGAACTGAAAGGTACGGCAGAACTGAAAGGGAATGTGTATGCGAATACTAATAAGCTGAGTTTTCAGGGTAACGTACCGAAATTCAGGTTTAAAAACAACGAATTTGAAAAGATAACGGTAGATATTGAAAACGAGGGCAAACAGATAAAACTGACCTCACGTGGACTTATACTTCAGAAAAACGGTGTCACAAGCCTGTTTGCAAATGCTTCGGCTGCGAGCGACACCATTGCAACTTCGCTGGGTTGGCAATCCGATTCGAAAACCGTCACAAATGCAGGGGAAATAGTCACACTGGCCAAACTAAGAAATGAAGATGGCAAAATTGCTGCTAATCTCGAATTTAAGCCCTCACAGATAATTATTTCGGATTCGATTTGGTCTATCAAAAAAAGTTCGATTGACCTGAATGCAGACAGTTCTGTTAAAATTAACAACTTCAGATTCGAAAATAACCAGCAATATATTTTTGCCGATGGATTGATTTCACCTAAAAATGGTAATAACATTAAATTTGCCATGAACGACCTGAATCTGAATTTTATTTTTCATCTGCTCAAGCTCAAAAGCATCGATATTGGTGGAAACGTGACGGGTAATGCTTCGCTGGTGACAAAAGATAATCAACCTGTTTTTTTAGCTGATTTACGTGTTAAGGATGCAACGCTGAATCACAAAAGTATTGGTAATGCCCATATTCGGTCGGCGTGGGACAATCTGAAAAGTCAAATGATTCTGAATGCTGATTTTGTAAAAGATAACAACGATTCGATTGGAATTGCACAGGGTATTTTTGAACCAAAATCAGATTCGCTTGATGTTGTATTCGATTTAAAAGGATTACCGATTGACTTCCTGCAACGTTATTTTGAAGGAGTGGTAAGCAATGTAAACGGTTATGGTTACGGAAAATTACGAATGTTCGGGCCCACAAAGACCATTGGTTTCGAAGGAACTGCCTTTATAAACAAAGCTCAGTTGACAGTTAATGTGCTGAAAACAAGTTATTATTTTAACGACACAATACGGCTTACCCGGAAATCAATTGAATTGAAAAATATTGAGTTTTTCGATGCCGAACGTAATCGGGGTACGTTGAACGGTGTTGTTCATCACAATGGCTTGTTTGCCAAAATGAACTACAATGTGAATCTGAAAGGGAAAAACATTATTGGAATGGATACGCAGGCTAAGGACAACGATTATTTTTACGGTAAAGCGTATGCCACAGGAACTGTAAATATAACCGGTAACGACGAAGGCTGTAGTATTGTGGTAAATGCCGTAACCCAGCCCAAATCGAAAGGATTTATACAAATGGGCGGAGCTTCGACAGCCTCTGACAATAGTTTTATCCGCTTCGAGAG
This sequence comes from Paludibacter sp., assembly GCA_041917395.1. GTDB lineage: Bacteria > Bacteroidota > Bacteroidia > Bacteroidales > Paludibacteraceae > Paludibacter. The sequence continues at coordinate 2,326 of JAYRXP010000231.1, read as the reverse complement.
TCCTGTAACAACAACTGCGGTTGCCACCACACCTAAAGTGACCGACAAAAACCGGTTCAACACCAAAGTGGATCTGAATATCGATGTTACAACTGATGCTGACATGCAACTTATTGTCGACCCCAAGGCCGGCGATGTAATTGCCGGTCGCGGTAGTGGTAGCTTACGTGTCGAGTTCGATACTTTTTCGGATATAAAACTATACGGAACTTACACAATTACAACAGGCTACTATCTCTTTACACTACAAACAATTGTGCGCAAAGAGTTTAAAATTGATAGTGGAAGTACTTTATCGTGGACAGGCGATCCGTTTGGAGCCAAAGTAAATATACGCGCCATCTATCCGCTTACAGCTTCGTTAAGTAATATCTTAGAGTCGGGGGAATTATCATCGGCAGCACGCAGGACCAGTATGCCTGTAAATTGTATACTGAAACTGACTGACGATTTGATGACACCAACCATTAAATTTGAGATAGACCTCCCTACTGCCGACGAAAGTCTTAAACAACGGGTACGGAGTGTCATAAATACAGAAGAAATGATGAATCGGCAGATTGCCTATCTGCTCGTTGTGAATAGTTTCTACAATCCCGCACAGGTAACCAATGCGAATCAGGGCGCCATAAGTTCGTTTGTAACTTCGACTCTGAGTGCTCATCTAAACAATTTTATTCAGAAAACAATTAAAAGCGATTTACTTTCATTCGGGTTCGATGTGCAACAAACCGATTCAAAGGACACTCAATACAAAGCGCAGGTTATGCTTCAACCTAACGAGCGGATTATTGTGAACAGTAATGTAGGCTACAGAAACGATACTTACACACAAAATCCGGAGGATAGATATATGTGGGATGTGGACTTCGAATACCTGCTTACCGATAACGGAAAACTGCGTTTTAAGGCATACAGTCACACGATCGACCGTGCACAATTGAAAGAAGCCAAAACCACACAGGGAATGGGATTTGTGTACAAAGAAGATTTTCAGAGTGTATCCGAAATGTTTGCCTATTACTGGAAGGTTTTTACCGAAAAATTAAAAATCACACCTGAAACAAATTAATAATGATACGAATTAAGTTACTGCTGATTGCTGTTATACTATCAGGAACAGCATTTGGCATACCCGTGGACAGTTTATTTTTAAAAGCTCCGGCAACGGTTTTACCTACACTTTCGAAAAAACAACGGTACGAACTTGCAGAATATTTTAAAGCCGGTAAGTCGGACAGTGTTCCCAATTTATTCGGACGGAACACTCTGTTACTAAAATACGATACTGCCAATTGCCACATTGTGATTAAAACATCTGCAACAGGAACCACTGAAATAAAACGTTTCAAATTCCCGGATGGCAATCTGATTTTAGGTGTTATCAGCAGCGTGGATAAACCTATAAAATACTCTGTAATAAATTTTTACAACGAAAACTGGTTGCCGGTTACTGTCCAGATTGATTTTCCGGATTGCCGGCAATGGGTGGACGAGAAACTGCTTGCTGAATCGACCACTGAAGCTGGTTGGGTATTGAATTTGCTACAAAAGAAATATTTTTCGATGCATTTTTCAGAAACAAACGAACTTGAATTAGAAAATAACGTTTTAAGTACACTGAATGTGGAAGACCTGAAAATGGCGGAACCATTCTTTTTAAATAAAGCCATAAGCGTAAAATTTATAAAATAAAAAACAATGCAGCCGCAAACAAACGAATATACAAAGGTTAAACCATACAACGAACACGAAGCAAAAACCACACAACTTTCGCGCATGTTCAACACCATTTCGGCAAAATATGATGCTTTTAACGACATCATGACATGGGGAATGGCGCGTTACTGGCGAAAAAAAGCCATTCTGAGCCTGAAACCCTACAATCCCAAAGCGATACTCGATATAGCTACCGGCACGGGCGACATTTGCATTAAAACATTCAGCTATCTCAGCCCTGAAACAGCCATTGGTGTTGATATTTCGGATAAAATGATGGAGATTGGAAAACAAAAGGTTGAAAAAGCCGGACTTGCAGGCAAAATAACTTTTGAAGTACAGGATTGTGCAACACTGACGTTTGCAGACAACACCTTCGATGCTGCAACAATTTCGTTTGGTATTCGTAATTTTGAGAAGCTGGACGAAAGTTTACAGCAAATACACCGGGTTCTGAAAACAGGTGGCCATTTAATGATTCTGGAAATGAACGAACCTCAAAAGGGACTTTTATTAGCTGCTTACAAATTGTATACGCGTATCTTTGTGGGACTTACATCGCGTATTTTATCGAACGACTCCAAAGCTTATGACTACCTGCAGCAAT
>JAYRXP010000230.1:0-4788 GCA_041917395.1 Paludibacter sp. | reverse complement strand
ATACCATTTTGGTCAGCTTCACTCAAAATTTGAAGCTTTTCGTCTAAACTGAATTTTCTCCTGATTTTACTCATAATTCCACAAAATTAATGTCCTAAATTGATTCTACAAAATAGTCCAGTTAATTAGGGGGCTAAGACATCAGATTAAGATATTTTCGATAGAAATGATTTGAGTTAGTGGTTCTTTTGCTTCGACCTTTGCGTTTTATGAGCAATCCATGTTCACCTAATAGATTATAAAACTTATCTCGTCCATATTTTATCCCATGTTCGTTTAATACATCGGACAAAAGGTGAAGCATCTTTTCGGCCCCCATACGTTTATGTTCCCCGCGCAATTCTTTGGCTTGCTTAAGTATAAATACTTCTTGCATTTGCCATTCTGAAAGCCGCTTTTTGCGTTCATACCAAGCTTGGCGACTATTCCCAAACAGTTCACAGATAACCCGCTTTGAAGCACGCGGGTATACCTGTGTCAGAACATCTACTGTTTGGGTCCAGACTTTTTTCTAATCTCTAATTTATACTCTTTTTCAGCAATGTCAATCATTGTATTGACTGCCGTTAAGCGCATTTGAGCTAATTCTAACTGTTTTTCAAGTTCTTTATTCCTGGTTTCCAGTTTCTTGAGGTTGATTCTTTCTTCTGCTGTCATAAGGGGCAAAGATACAATGATTTCTTCAGAATACTTCTTCTGCCAATCCTTATAGGTTGTATCAAATCTAAAAGGTAAATTAAATCGTGAACGAGCTTCCTGCCAACTCATTCTTCCTGATTCAATCTCCTGAACCAACCAACGACGAAAACTGGTTTCGTACTGCTTTAAATCTACTGACGTTTGTTTGAATCCTTCCATAGTATCCGTCAGATTCAATGTTTGTTTTTCCATTTTTTTTTCTTGATTTTTTAGGTCAAGCTATTTCAGGGAAAGACAATCCTGCCATTTCCATTAAAATATAGTTAAACACAACCAGTTCTTAATTGAAAATTAAAAATGGAAAATTATTTAATCATCAGTACATTCCATTATCAATTTTTCATTATCCATTATCAATTGCCCATTCTCTACGCAGGTATAAATAAAAAAAAGCGAAATCCCTGCGGGCTTCGCTTTTCTTAAAATTATACGGAATTATGATTTATTCTTCTGAACCACCATCAACTATGTCGGTAACATTACGACGGGCGTCTTCTTTTTTGTTGTATTCGTCACGCGAATAAACAACAATTTTATCGAAATCGCGCTGACCTGTACCTGCAGGAATAAGGTGGCCACAAATAACGTTCTCTTTCATACCTTCCAGACGGTCTACTTTTCCGTTGATTGCAGCATCGTTCAGTACCTTTGTAGTTTCCTGGAACGAAGCAGCCGACATAAAGCTTTGAGTCTGTAATGCTGCACGTGTAATACCCTGCAGAATCTGGTTTGAAGTAGCAGGAACTGCATCGCGGGTCTCAACAATACGCATATCACGGCGTTTCAACGCTGAATTTTCATCACGCAACTTACGGGCTGTAATAATCTGACCGGCTTTCAGTGTTTCAGAGTCACCGGCATCCAGAATTACTTTTTTACCCCAGATACGGTCATTTTCTTCCATAAACTCATGTTTGTCAACAATCTGTTTTTCGAGGAAGCGGGTATCGCCCTGCTCAATGATTTCCACTTTACGCATCATCTGACGAACAATTACTTCGAAGTGTTTGTCGTTGATTTTTACACCCTGCAGACGGTAAACATCCTGTACTTCGTTCACAATATAATCCTGAACGGCAGTAGGACCTTTGATCATAAGGATATCCGAAGGTGTTGTTGCACCATCCGAAAGTGGAGTTCCGGCACGTACGAAGTCGTTTTCCTGAACCAATATCTGTTTCGAAAGCGGAATCATGTATTTTTTCACTTCTCCTGTTTTCGAAGTTACGCTCAACTCGCGGTTACCACGTTTAATTTTTCCGAAGTTAACTTCACCATCAATTTCGGCAACAACTGCCGGATTGGATGGGTTACGTGCTTCGAACAACTCGGTAACACGGGGAAGACCCCCGGTGATATCACCAGCTTTACCTACAGCACGTGGAATCTTCACAAGCATCTGACCAGCTTTAATCTGTTCGCCATCTTCAACTACAAGGTGAGCACCCACAGGTAAGTTGTAAGTACGGATAACGCTACCGTCTTTATCCATAATATGTGCACTTGGCACACGGTTACGGTCTTTCGATTCGATAATAATTTTCTCACTCAAACCGGTAGCATCATCGGTATCCGTTTTAAAGGTTACGTTTTCAACTACATCTTCGAACTCAATTTTACCTTCTGTTTCCGAGATAATTACAGCGTTAAACGGATCCCATTCGCAGATAAGCTGACCTTTGGTTCCCATTTCTCCGTGTTTTGCGGTGAGTTTTGAACCATAAGGAATGTTCTGGGTAGTAAGGATAATACCTGTATTTGTATCCACAACACGCATTTCGGCCAAACGGCTTACTACTATCTGGTAGTCACCGGCTGCATCTTTTACATCAACGGTACGAAGTTCGTCAAATTCGATACGTCCATCGTAGCGTAATATAATTTTGTTTTCGGCTCCAACGTTCGAAGCAACCCCACCGACGTGGAATGTACGAAGTGTAAGCTGCGTACCCGGCTCACCAATCGACTGAGCAGCAATAACGCCAACGGCTTCGCCAATATGTACCATTTTACCGGTAGCGAGGTTACGACCGTAACATTTTGCGCAAACACCCTTTTTCGATTCGCAGGTCAATACCGAACGGATTTCGACACGTTCGATAGGAGAATCCTGAATCTTTTTGGCAAGCGGTTCTGTAATCTGCTCACCCGAATTTACAATCAATTCGCCTGTAAGCGGGTGATAAATATCATGAACAGAAACACGTCCGAGAATACGTTCGTACAATGACGAAACCACCTCTTCGTTGTTCTTCATTTCAGTAGCAATCAATCCGCGTAAAGTACCGCAGTCGTCTTCGTGAATAATCACGTCGTGCGACACGTCAACCAAACGACGGGTCAGATATCCTGCATCCGCAGTTTTAAGAGCCGTATCCGCCAAACCTTTACGGGCACCGTGGGTAGAGATAAAGTACTCTAACACCGACAGACCTTCTTTAAAGTTCGAAAGAATCGGGTTTTCAATAATCTGTCCGCCTTCAGCTCCTGACTTTTGAGGTTTTGCCATCAAACCACGCATACCCGACAGCTGACGAATCTGTTCTTTCGAACCACGGGCACCTGAATCCAACATCATGTATACAGAGTTGAATCCCTGATTATCAGTCGAAAGTTGTTTCATCAAAATGTTCGACAATTTCGAGTTGATATGTGTCCAGGTGTCAATAATCTGGTTGTAACGTTCGTTGTATGTGATGAAACCCATGTTGTAATTGTTCAGGATTTCTTCTACTTCGGCATTACCTTCTTTTACAAGGGTTTCTTTTTCAGCAGGAATAATTACGTCACCAAGGTTAAACGATAATCCGCCTTTGAAAGCCATCGAGTAACCAAGATCCTTAATATCATCGAGGAACTGAGCAGTACGGGCTACACCACACACTTCAATTACGTTACCGATAATGTCTCGTAAGGATTTTTTAGAAAGCAATTCGTTGATATATCCAACCTGCTCGGGTACGCATTTATTAAATAAAATTCGTCCTACAGTTGTTTCAATCATTGTCAGTTTGCGTTCTCCGTTAATCACATCATAAGTTCTCACTTTGATAGGAGCGTGCAATGCCACTTTCTTCTCGTTGTAAGCAATTTCGGCTTCTTCAGGAGAATAAAAAATCAGGCCTTCGCCCAGCGCTCCCGCACGTGGTTTGGTGATATAATACAATCCAAGAACCATGTCCTGCGAAGGTACGGTAATAGGTGCACCATTTGCAGGGTTCAGAATATTGTGCGATGCAAGCATCAACATTTGCGCCTCCAGAACAGCTTCGTTACCAAGTGGTAAGTGAACTGCCATCTGGTCACCGTCGAAGTCGGCGTTGAAAGCCGTACACGAAAGCGGGTGCAACTGAATAGCTTTACCTTCAATCATTTTAGGCTGGAAAGCCTGGATACCCAAACGGTGAAGCGTTGGAGCGCGGTTTAGTAATACGGGATGTCCTTTCATCACGTACTCTAAAATATCCCAGATTACCGGGTCTTTGCGATCAACGATTTTTTTCGCTGATTTAACCGTTTTTACAATTCCGCGCTCAATTAATTTGCGGATAACAAACGGTTTATATAGTTCGGCAGCCATGTCTTTTGGCAAACCGCACTCGTGCATTTTTAATTCAGGACCAACGACGATTACCGAACGAGCCGAATAATCCACACGTTTACCCAAGAGGTTCTGACGGAAACGTCCTTGTTTACCTTTCAGCGAATCGGAAAGCGATTTCAACGGACGGTTAGCGTCGGTTTTAACTGCACTCGATTTACGTGAATTGTCGAACAATGAATCCACAGCTTCCTGAAGCATACGTTTTTCGTTACGTAAAATAACTTCCGGAGCTTTGATTTCGATCAAACGTTTCAAACGGTTGTTGCGGATAATTACACGGCGATACAGGTCGTTCAAATCGGAAGTTGCGAAACGGCCACCATCAAGCGGCACCAACGGACGCAATTCAGGTGGAATTACAGGAACGATTTTAACTATCATCCATTCCGGTTTATTACGTTGTTTGGAAGCACGGAATGACTCCACAATCTGAAGACGTTTCAGAGCCTCATTTTTACGTTGTTGAGAAGTATCATTACCTGCTT
>JAYRXP010000229.1:0-5655 GCA_041917395.1 Paludibacter sp. | reverse complement strand
GTCGTCGAAAATCACCAAGCCGATATCGTTCGCGTCGATGTACTCTTTTATTTCCTGCAATTTTCCGGGTCCCACAAATGTTTTGGGATTAGGATAATCTATTCGCTGAAAAAATAATTTGACGGGAGTAGCGCCGGCCGTATCGGCCAGAAAAGCCAGTTCGTCAAGGTATTCGCGTGAGCGCTCCTCGTTTTGTTGTTGTGTTATTAAGCCCACAAGCACAGCTCTTTCCTGATAAATCTCAGTTTGCATAAGGATGATTTTTTAATAAAAAACCGCTTGGAAAATATCCAAACGGTTTTAATACAATATCTTTCGATTCTCCGATTTACCGTCGGTGTGGTGGATCGTTTTTTATGATTGATAATTCAAGCCTGAAAGCATTTAGGAGCCTGTTTTTGAATTAATTCCATTTTTCATTTGTGATGGACAAATGTAATATTATTTTTTGAAAGATTGTTCAGATAAGCTCAAATTTTGAATAAAATTAGTTATTTAACCCCGAATCAGTATTAAAAGTTTATTTTTGAAGCAATTATACAATTTTCTTTGTTTTTTGCGTTTTAATTGCTGCGGATGCCGGAATAAAAATTTTGGCTCAATACCGAAAAAGCTGTATCTTTGAGTTTTAATTTAAAAAAAATAACTGCTTTTATGTTTCAAAAAAGCATTGCTGTTTTTGTTTTGTGTTTCTGTTTTCTGAGGGGATTTTCGCAGGCCGGAAATGCGGTGTACGCATTTCTCGATTTACCTGTTTCGTCGCGTGTGGCAGCTCTTGGGGGCACAAATGTTTCGCTGCGCGACAATGATCTGAGTTTTGCATTCAGAAATCCGGCTTTGCTGACAGCCGAAAATGACAAGCAAATAAGCCTGAGTATGGCCAATTATCTTGCCGATATAAAATTCGGGTCGGCCATGTATGGTTTTCATCTCAAAGGAAAAAATTACTTAGCGGTGGGAGTGCAGTATATTGATTACGGTACCTTTGATGGGCGCGATGACCTGAACAGGGATTTGGCCGATTTTGAGGCTAAAGACATGGCTTTAAATGTTGTGTATGCCCGTCCACTGACCGACAAAATAACGGTTGGAGGTACTTTTAAGCCGATTTATTCCGTTTTTGAAAATTACAGTAGTTACGGGGTTGCTGTGGATGCAGGCGCAAGTTATTCTGATCCAAAACACTATTTCTCGGCCGGATTGGTGGTGCGTAATATCGGCACACAAATAAAAGGGTATTACCGCAATGAAGATGGGCAGCATTACGAGCCACTTCCACTCGATATTCAATTGGGAATCAGCAAAAAACTAAATCATGCTCCGTTCCGCTTTTCGTTTACATTGCACAATTTGCAGCAGTGGAAACTCAGCTATCAGAGCACCAATCAGTCGAGTACAAGTGTCGACGAAGATAATATTGAACAAATCGGGTTTGTCGACATGGCTTTTCGTCATGCAATAATAGGAGTGGAGTTTGTTCCAGGAAAAAACTTTTATCTGGCAGCATCATACAATCATCGCCGACACAACGAGTTGAAAATGCCCGGATTTAAGAGTAGCGCCGGCTTTTCGTTTGGTGGTGGAATAAAACTGTACAAGTTTCAGGTCGGTTTTGGTATGAGTACTTTCCAGACCGGAAATGTGGCTTATCAGTTTAGTGTTGTCACCTCGCTTAACCAATTTAAGTTATAGTTGCTACGCACGTTATTAATTGTAATTTGACTTTCTGTCGTCTCTTGTCGGTCGTCTGTAGTCTATAATAAGAAATGAAAAAAATAATTGTTGCTGTTGATGGGTTTTCGTCGTGCGGGAAAAGCACGATGGCCAAAGAACTTGCCCGCGAAACGGGCTACATTTATGTCGATACGGGAGCTATGTACAGGGCTGTGTCGTTGTTTTGCATTCGTAAAGGTTTAATGACCGATAGCGAAATGAACGAAGAGGCGATAGCGCGCGAACTCGAAAATATGAGGCTTGAGTTTAAACCAAACTCTGAAGGTAAATCGGAAATATACCTGAACGGTGAAAATGTAGAAAATGTCATTCGTACCCTTGAAGTAGCCAACGGTGCCAGCCGTGTAAGTACGCTGGGCGTGGTGCGTCGTGAGTTAGTTCGTCAGCAGCAGTTGATGGGAATCGACAAAGGTATCGTTATGGATGGTCGCGACATTGGCACTGTTGTTTTTCCACAGGCCGAACTGAAAGTTTTCCTCACCGCATCGCCCGAAATTCGTGCACAACGCCGTATGGATGAGATGATTGCCAAAGGAGAAGTTGTTGATTATGAGTCTGTTTTGGTAAACGTAAAAGAGCGCGATGAACGCGACGTAAACCGCACCGAAAGTCCGCTCCGCAAAGCCTCCGATGCTATCGAAATTGACAATTCCAACCTCACACCTGCCGAACAACAGCAGATTTTACGAACATTATTTGCTGAAAAAACGTTAGAGCATTGACAATTTAAATTGTAATTCAATGTCTGCCCCCAACCCCTAAAGGGGAGTTAGGAAAAAAGACCATTCGGAACTAAATTACATCTCCGTCGGCTGACGGGCTTGGGGCAGATTAAAAGATAGTAACGTGGAAACAAATATTGAAATAGATAAAAAATCAGGTTTTTGTTTTGGTGTGGTGAATGCCATTCAAAAGGCTGAAGAGGAGCTTGCCAAAGGAGAAACGCTCTACTGTTTGGGCGATATTGTGCATAATGGCCAGGAGGTAGAGCGACTTGCTTCGATGGGAATGATTACCATTAATCACGAAGAGTTTGAAAAACTGCACGATGTAAAGGTTTTGTTGCGGGCGCACGGCGAACCTCCGCGAACGTATGAAATTGCGAAGCAAAACAACATTACCCTGGTGGATGCCTCGTGTCCGGTGGTGTTGAAATTGCAATCGCGCATCAAAAAAGCATACGAAACGGTTCCGACTCCCGATACTCAGGTCGTAATTTACGGTCATCACGGTCATGCTGAGGTCAACGGTCTGGTGGGGCAGATTGATGGTAATGCTATCGTTATTGAGGATGAAAGCGAACTGGATAAAATTGATTTTTCAAAAAACATAAGATTGTTCTCTCAAACCACCAAATCACTCTCCGGATTCAATCAGCTGGTGGAAACAGTGCAGTCGAAAATGGAAAATAATGCAAATTTGGAATTTTCAGATACAATTTGTCGTCAGGTTGCAAATAGAATCCCAAATATTACTACCTTTGCACAACAAAATGATATAATAGTTTTTGTCAGTGGCAAAAAGAGCTCGAATGGCAAAGTGCTTTTCGAACATGCCAAATCTATAAACCCCAATTCATTTATTGTTTCGAAGCCCGATGAGTTGGAAGATTTGAATATTGACCTGACAAAAAAAATCGGAATTTGTGGTGCAACATCTACGCCCCGATGGCTTATGGAGGCTGTAATGGACAAACTGAACGAAATGGCTGCTAAGGCATAATCCTGTTTACTTGTTTTCATGCTCCACCCCGTACTTCCGTTTTTATATCATGGTATTTAATTGTTTTTATACCCGATAATACAAAAATGCTTTATGGAAATGGATTGGAAGAACCTTGGGTTTGGTTACATGAAAACGGACTATAACATTCGGTGTAACTTTACAAACGATGCGTGGGGAGAACTTGAAGTGCACGACAATGAATATATTTCGTTGCACATGGCTGCAACGGTGTTGCATTACGGACAGGAGTCGTTCGAGGGACTGAAAGCATTTCGGGGTAAAGATGGTAAAATCCGCATTTTCCGTATGCGCGACAATGCTCTGCGTATGCAGGATTCGAGCGACGGAACACTTATGGAAAGAGTGCCGGTTGAATTGTTCGAAGAGGCTGTTTTGAAAGCCGTTAAACTCAACGAGCGTTTTGTACCGCCTTACGAGTCGGGAGCATCGTTGTATATTCGTCCGGTACTGTTTGGTAGCGGTGCTCAGGTGGGTGTAAAACCATCGCACGACTATATGTTTGTCGTATTTGTAACTCCGGTAGGGCCTTATTTTAAAGGTGGTTTCCAAACAACTCCGTTTGTAATTATGCGCCAATACGACCGTTCGGCTCCTTTGGGAATGGGAAAATATAAAGTGGGTGGAAATTATGCAGCAAGCCTTGTTGCCGGAAAACGTGCAGCTGAAATGGGTTATTCCAATATTTTCTATCTGGATGCCAAAGAAAAAAAATACATCGACGAATGTGGTGCTGCCAACTTTTTTGGAATAAAAGATAATACCTACATAACGCCAAAATCCGAATCGATACTTCCATCAATTACCAATAAAAGTTTAATGGTTTTGGCCGAAGAAATAGGTCTGAAGGTAGAACAACGCAAAGTTGCGGTTGAAGAACTTGCTACATTTGAGGAAGCCGGAGCATGCGGTACTGCCGCTGTTATCAGTCCAATCGAACGTATCGACGATTATGATACCGGAATCTCTTACGTTTTTGCCAAAGATGGAAAACCGGGTCCGGTAAGCGACAAGTTGTACCACAAACTACAAGCCATCCAATATGGCGACGAACCCGATACACACGGTTGGGTTACGGTAGTGGAATAGTTTCGCCAATATCTCCACATTTTAAGCCGATTTTTCTACATCGGCATTGTTGATATGATGTATTTTTGCATTGTACCTTTTACCGTGCCCGCGGTTAATCGATACGATACTATTGAAATACATTAAAACAATGAAAAAATTCTTTTTTACCTCACTCATTTTGCTTTCGGTGTTGGTCATTCGTGCGCAGGTTACTATAAGTGAAGCATCCGGATGGCTTGAATCGGTTTTTGTGAAATGGCAACCTATTGAGGGTGTTACAGGCTATAACGTATATTATAGTGGTGGTGGAGTTGTTGACCGGAAGATTGATACGCAGCTTATCCGAAATTATGGTACTTTTTATCGCGCAGATATATTGGGCCTCGCAGCAGGTAATTATACTGTTAAAATAGTTCCCGTGACTGGTGGTACAGAGGGAATTCCTGCAGTTGCCGGAAATCTGACCGTACTTGCGCACGACCGTAATGGTTTTGCTTTTGATAGCGGACGCATACCTGGCGCCTACAAATCAGATGGAACTCCGAAGGATGGAGCCGTCATTTTCTATATTACCGAAAATACAAAAAATACGGTTTCATATAACATTGTTACAAGTTCTAAAGGTGCAGTAACCAATTATACCGGTTTCCAGAATATCTTGTACGGAATTAAGAAGGGATACGATTCCCGTCCGTTTATCTTTCGGCTGATTGGTAATATTACGGATATGACTGTGATGGAAGGTGGCGATATTGTAATCGAAAATGCAAATAATGCAACAAGTTATGTTACGCTGGAAGGTGTGGGTAACGATGCTGTAGCAAATGGTTGGGGCGTTCGTCTGAAATCAGCTTCGAATATTGAAGTCAGAAATATCGGATTTATGAATTGCAACAGTACTGCAGGCGACGATGTGGGTTTGCAGGACAAAAATGATCATATATGGGTGCATAACTGCGATTTGTTCTATGGGGCTCAGGGTGGTGATGCCGATCAGATTAAGGGAGATGGGGCGTTGGATAACAAAGGCTCAACTTATATCACATTTTCGTATAATCACTTTTGGGATAATGGCAAAGCAAGTTTACTGGGCTTAAGCGAAGATAC
>JAYRXP010000228.1:0-7777 GCA_041917395.1 Paludibacter sp. | reverse complement strand
TTACTTCGCTGGTGTTAAATGCAATGGTATTATTAATTACTTTTACCGTTGAATTATCTGAAGTAACATCAACTAATAAACAGCCGGCGGTGGTACTGGTAGATGGCGATTTTACAACATTCCCAAAGAAAGTTGAATTTTCAATCAATAAATTAACTGCACCTGTTGAGGTTGATTTAAACCGAACTGCCGAGGCAATATTTTGAGTTGAGTTAGCCTCAAACAAGCATCGCTTAACAACCAACGACACATCACCTGATGTGGTACTTACATTTATAACAGCACCATCAGCATTTGTAGCTCCGGTTCGTCTTATCGTTTTGTTTCCATAGAAATAACAATCCTCGAAGGTTGCAGATCCGGCATTGGCAATTGCCCCACCACTATATGCCTGATTATTAAGGAAATTCACATTTCGACAAATGAGTGAAGAACCTGCCGTTACATTTAAAACTCCACCAATAGTTGAAACTGCATCATCAAAATAATCAAAATTCTGGAAAGTTACATTTTCAATCGTAACTGTCGGAAAATTAGTGGCATCGCCAATACCAAAACATCTTTTTTTCGAACCTGTTAATCCCTGAATAATAGCTGAAGCCTTGTTAGTACCCTGAATAGTGATAGATTTTGTGAGTGTTTTTGCAACATAGTAATCAAAAGTTCCTGAAATATCAATAATATCACCATTGGCAAGTGTTAAACTAAACACTTTGTCCAATGTCTGGAAAGCCGTTCCTACAGAAAGGCCATCATTTGTATCAGCACCAGAGGCCGAACGAACAAAATAAGTAGTTGCATTGACACTCATATATGACAAGGCAACAAAAATGAAAAGTGCAATTTTCTTCATATTGATGATTTTTTAAAATTATTTCTTATTTGTTTTTGTTATTTCAAAAGCTCCAATATCGGGCTTCGTATCTCTTTGCTGATTTCGTTGATCAACTTTGGTTGCATTCTCTGCGTAGCCTGTATCAGCAGCTATACCGGATTTTGATATTATCAGCACTTTAGTTTTTCCACCTTCGTTACTAAGTGTTGTTGCTAATGCAAGTTTATCGGCGGTAGCATCGTTTATATTGCCTGATGCAGCCCCTGATGCAGTCTTCAGATTAAAATCAAATGCTTTTGCACCCATATCCGTTATGTTATTTCGCGCTTCTTTCAAAGGTTGATTTGTAGTAAGCGATACCGATTTAGGAGTGCTTTCCGAATTTAAATTTGAGAAAAGGATATTGTTAATTAATGAAACACAAGAGCCCATACCATTCAGAGATAAAGCTGCATTCGCATTTTTCGAATTCTTTTCAGTTTTATTGTACGCAAACGTGTTATTGATAATTTGTATTGAGGCATCAGTACTTGTTCCTTGTATAAATAGCGTACCGCAGTCTTTGCCAACTTCCTTTGTAACATTTCCGGTAAATGTGGAATTCTGGATATTTACGTCAACCTTACCTGTGGTTATGGTTCGCAAGCGAACTGCTGCGCCAGAGTTTTCAGTTGAATTATTTTCAAACAAACAGCGATTTATATTCAGTGTTAATACATCGGCATTGCTTAAACTGATATTGATTGCTCCACCATCGGCATTAGTGGCATCAGGTCTCAATTTTGTTTTATTTTCAGAAAAAACACAATCTTCTAAAGTTACATTTCCTCCGCTAATATTAATTGCACCGCCCATGTAGCATTGGTTGTTTCTGAAAGTGACATTTCGGCAAATAAGCGTTGTGCCGGGAGTTAAATTCAACACACCGCCTTGCTTGGCAGCCAATTCGTCGTAATTATCAAAATTTTCAAAGATAATATTTTCGAGAGTCAGATTCAGAGGTCCATTTTTGGCTGTCAGATTAAAAGCGTTTTTGGCCGAACCGGCAACTCCCTGAATGGTAGCTACAGAATTTTCTTTAGCACGAATGGTAATTGACTTTGTTAGGTATTTCCCGGTATTATACTTGAACGTTCCTTCTATTTCGATAACATCTCCATCGGCCAATGTTGCTAAGTTGAGTGCTTTTGATAAACTCTGTAAAGCTGTCAATTCCGAAAGTCCGCTGTTTGAATCAGAACCTCCGTTTGATTTCACATAAAATGTTGTGGCTTCTGCCTGACTGAATAATACGCCTAACAATAAAGCCAAAATTATTGAACTGATTTTTTTCATTATTGTGTTATATAAATTGTTATTCTGCAATTAAATTTTCAAGTTTCTGAATTGTGCCCACATAGTAGATATTGTAAATTTTAGTATTAGCCAAACCATAACTTAGAATTTGGAAAATATTGTTTCCTAAATCAATAATTCTGACCGAACGGCTTAATTCGCTTGAAAACTGATATTTATATTTCAATGAGTTTGTTGTTGTGTCTTTTGACAAAAGCAAATTTGCAGTTAAGCCCAAACTCTGTATTTTTTTATGCGTCTGAAGGTAACTCAGATTCTGAATAGTATAAGTTGCCGGCCACACCCTGTTTCGGTTCGCATCGTTACCTAAACTATCAACCAATGTTATCTTAATCATCGAACTGCCTTCTTTTTGATCCGATTCTGCTTTTTTTAAGTCATATGCATCAGAATATAGAAAAAACTCAATTTTACGTAACCCTACTTGTTTTAATGAATCAGCCAAACCGCCATCAACGTATTCGGCAAACGCAGCATGGTTAAGAATCGCTCTTTCGTAGCTTTTTTTAGCTGTGGGAATACTGTCAACCAGCAAAGTATAATCGTACTGACGTTCGGCAAAACCTGCATTGTTCGAAGTGATTACTGCTTGCTCCTCGTTACAAGAATACAAAACAGGAATGATTAATATTAATATTATGTATAAGTCTTTTATTTTCATTTTAGTGTATTTTTTCAATTAGCGTATTTGTTATTACCAGCCCGGATTTTGTGCGCCGAAATTTGGATTAGCATCTAACTCATTCGTTGGTATTGGATATAGCAAGTATCTGACATTCCACGGTTTTACATTTACAGGATATACTCGTCCGCCTTTCCATGTTTTGGATGTGCTGTTCCAGGTGGGTACAGCCATATCTGTAGCCGATAGCGAAGGATAATAGGTTTCGTATCGCCATTGTAAGATTGGTGTTTTTGTGTTTGGATAGCGCATGCGTACGCCGTCGAAAAAGCGTTGTCCTTCGCCAAGTAATTCAAGACCTCTCTCGTTATAAACGGCCCAACGAAACATTTCTTTATCAAGTCCGGTTTGTAAATCCACAGGTGTGGTTCTTGGAGTTCCATTTGCCAGTCGTGCGCGTTCACGTACTTTGTTGAATGGTGCATACGCATCGGAAGTTCTCCCAAGTTCGTTCAGGGCTTCTGCTTTAATCAGAAATATTTCCGAATATCTGATCACAAACAAATCATTTTCGTTGTTTCTGTTTCCGAGTCCTTTAGGGTCAACGTATTTTCCGCAATAAGGCATATTTTGACGTTGAACATTTGTAGGGGTTAGTGCTATAGCCGGAAATGTATTGTATGTATAAGCTACACCAGCTGAATTATAGCCATTCCATCCAGTCAGAATAGTGCTTTCGGCCCTATAATCTCCTGTGTACTCACCAGTGAAGTACTGTTCGGCAAACCAGGGGTGAAGTTTGGTTGATCCGGCACCCGCGCCTGTTGGTAAATTTCCACATGATGCCCAACGTTCTTTAGGGTTCATGTAATAAGCCCATTCCGAACCTTTTGAACCGGCACCGGCTGTCAGATTATCGCGTGTAAATTGAATTCCGTAAATAACTTCGGTATATGCATCTTTTTCTTTGTCAACATTAAATAAATCGGCATAATTCGAAACTAAACTGTATTGGTTCGATAGAATAACACTATCAGCCCAATCTACAGCATATTGATAATAGGTTTGCGCTTCGGTTGGTTTGTTTTGCAAATCAAGGTAATTGGCATATGTAAGGTATGCCTGTGCAAGCATAGCTTGTGCTGCGCCTTTGGTTGCTCTGCCATATTCAGTACTTTTCTGACTCTTAAACTTTACACATTTGGCATTTGCGTTTTTAAAATCACGGAAAATTTGAGCATAAACACTGTCAACCGGCTGACGTGATTTGAAATGATTGTCGGTAGGCTTTGTTGCACTGGTACTTATGGGTACACCTCCAAATAATCGAACTAAATAATAATAACTGAATCCGCGTAAAAATGTCATTTCGCCATTTATTTTTGAACGTACTTCAGGCGAAATTGTAGTTACTGGCTCAATTGCTTCCATTGCTGAATTGGCGCGGTTAATACATATGTAAAAACTTTTCCATGCATTATCAACATAGGGGTCGCTCGATGTAATTAATCGGTTTATCCAGGTGCCGGGCGAATTACTTGTTATTGAACCGGTAAATGCAAAATCGTCGCCCGAATAAAGAATTAGTCCGGCTGCCGATGATTTGAATGCATTAAACTCCTGATTGGCTGCATATACACCGTTTACTACAAAGTTTGCATCGTCTTCGGTTTTTACAAATCCTTCGGCTGTTGCAACCCCGTAAAGATTTTCGTCAAGTGAGCAAGATGTTACCAAAACTGAAAGGAGTATGGTAACTAAAATTATATATTTATTGCGTGATGTTTTCATTGTAAATTATTGTAATCCGATTTTAAACCCAAGTGAATATGTGCGAAATTGAGGTATGCTTCCTAAATCCAGGCCAGGTGTCATGGAATTTGAACCCCGACTGTTGATCTCCGGATCGTAACCTTTGTAGTTAGTAAGTGTAAGTAGATTTCCTCCTGTTCCGAAAACTGAAACACTCTCGATAAACTTTATATTTTTTGGTTTGAAATTATACGAAAGCGTAACACTTTTTAGACGTACATACGAAGCATCTTCAACTATAAAATCAGTAAATCTTCCTTCAAAAGGTACCGAGTTTGCTCTTGCTACCGGATAAGTGTTGCTAGTGCCGGGGCCGGTCCACCTGTTCAGCCATGCCTCTGTTCGTACATTTGACGATGTTCCTCTGGTTAAACCATCTGAATAATAGCGGCTCACATTTACAACATCCTGCCCCATGCTTCCCTGAATAAACACATTCAGATTAAAGTTTTTCCAGCTAAAGTCATTGTTTAGTCCGAAAATATAATCAGGGAATGGATTTCCGATAATTGTTCTGTCGGCATCGGTAATTTTATTATCATTGTTTGTATCCGCAAATTTAAAGCTTCCCGGAACCGGATTCGCCGGATCGACCGGACCATTATCTATTTCTTCCTGTGTTTGGTAAATGCCATCAATTTTATATCCAAAAAACGATCCTATCGGGTATCCAACTTTCGCTATATTTATTGGTTGATTGTTTACAGAACTGATCCCCATACCCATAAAGCTTTGCATAAGACCATCAAATTGAAGAACTTTATTCCGATTAAACGAAATATTTCCACTGGCTTTCCATTTAAGTTTTCCGGTAAGGATATTTCCGGTCAGATCAAAATCAAGTCCCTGGTTTTCAACTTCGCCCGAATTGGTAGTATAAGTTGTATGTCCTGTCGACTCAGGTACTGGCAGATTTATAAGCAAATCTGTTGTTCGTTTGTAATAATAATCTACAGTAAACGACACCCTACCGGCCCTCAAACCGATATCAACACCAGCATTGAATTGAGTCGTATTTTCCCAACCCAGATTCTTATTCGACATATTTGCAGGATAGTAAGCAGTTACTATATTCTGGTTCACAACAGCAGTGCCACTATCATATCGCGACAAAGTAGACCCCACTCCAATTGATTGATTACCCGAAATACCATAACTAGCACGCATTTTGAGTTCTGATATCAGCGCATTATCTTTCAGAAACTTTTCATTATGAGCATTCCAACCAAGGGCTAATGATGGGAACAAATCCCATTTGTGTCCGTCGGCAAGCCTTGTTGCTCCATCGGCACGCGCAGTAAGTGTAACCAAATAGCGTCTGTCATATGAATAGTTAAAGCGACCTAAAAACGATGCCAATGCCCATTCTGTTGTTTTATTAACAGGCTTGTCGATTGTCATGGCTGAGTTCAAATTGAAATATGTAAAGTTATCATTCGGAAATCCGGCAGCTGACACACCATCGCTTCTGTTAAGCCATGTTTGCCATGTGTATCCGCCCACAAATCCCACGTTATGTTTTCGTTTTATAGTTTTATAATAATTCAGTGTGTATTCGCTTAAATAGTCCACATTTCTGATATTTCCTTCATAAGCGTACCCCAATCGGGTATCACCCAGATAAGTACCTCTGGGCATGTAATACTGACGAAGTCCGGTAGTTGAGTTTAAACCTGTTCGAAAACGGAAGTAAAAACTTTTTGTAAATCTGTAGTCGGCATTGGCCGATATTTTTATTTGTGTCAGGCGTTGTTTGTCATCGGCTCTTGTTACAAGTATAAGAGGATTTGTAATACCTATGGTTAATGCAATGTCGTCCTCGTTGTCGTTATACGCAGCATAGATGGGAGGTGTACGAAGTGCCGCACTAACAATGGAAGCTCCAACATCGTTACTTTTTGCAGCTTGATTTACGGCTTTGTTCATGCTCATGCTTCCGTCAATATTGACACTGAACTTTAACCGACTATTTATTTCTCTGTCAAGATTCAATCGGACTGTTCCTCTGTCGAACGAAGTGTTTTTTACAATACCTTGCTGATTCAGGTAACCCATTGCCAGCGAATATTGCATTTTTTTGTCACCACCACTAATGTTAAGTTGATGATTCTGCGAATATCCTGTCCTGTAAATCAGATCCTGCCAATCCGTATTGTATACACCATACTTTAACATAGCTACAGCATCATAAGCTACTGAACCATCTTTTTTGTCGAGGTATGCTTCGTTTGAATAGGTCATATATTCAATAGAGTTCAGCATATCAATTGTTTTAGGCAAGTAGCTCATGTCTGTTCGAAAGGAATATTGAATTTTGTCTCTTCCTTCTTTCCCTCTTTTGGTTGTAATCATTACAACACCGTTTGCCCCACGCGAACCATAAATAGCAGTTGAGGATGCATCTTTCAAAATCTCGATTGAAGCAATATCATTAGGATTAAGCGATGCCAGTGCATTCATTGCCGGAACATCGCCCGAAAAATTGGCATCTGAACCCGTATTTATTTCAACAGAACCAGACTCAACAGGATAACCATCTATAACAACCAATGGCTGATTGCTTCCGGTTATCGAATTAGCACCACGTATATTAAACGACATGCCGCCACCAAGTCCACCTGTGTTCTGTGTAATCTGCACTCCGGATGTTCTTCCCTGTAAAAGTTGCTCTACAGACGAATAGGCTTTTTCTTCAGCATTATCTGTTGTCAATTTGGATACCGATCCTGTCAAATCACTCTTTTTAACCAGACCATAACCTACCACAAGTAGTTCATCTAGTGTTTTAGAATCTTCATCCAGAACAATTTTAAATCCGGACTTGCCGTTAACAACTATTGTTTGTTTAGTATAGCCAATATAAGAAACTGATATTCTGCTATTTTCGGGAACATTAAGCGTAAATTTACCATTTAAATCGCTGAGCGTACCACTATTAGTTCCCTCCAGCTTTATGGCTGCTCCCACAATTGGTTCTCCACCTTTGTCTGTAATTAATCCTGTTATTGTTTTGAGGTTTGCGGTTTGGGAGTTGACTCCAAAAACACAGGCGAAAAACAAAAGAAGCGTAATTTTTTTACTAAAATGCATATTTTAATTAGTCATTTAATGGTTAACTTCGTTTCTTGAAAACTTTCAACTATATGTGTACA
>JAYRXP010000227.1:0-2478 GCA_041917395.1 Paludibacter sp. | reverse complement strand
GATTTGCAGCATGGTCTTCCCCTAAATTTATTTCCTGCGTGTATCTCATAGGCCAAAGGAAATCCATCAATACTAACTAATAAACCCAATAATATCTGTGGATTCCGATGTCTTCCTTCATTTGAAAAGCCACTCACGCGAAGCTCATCTATCTAATTTGTTTCAAAATAAAGCATGGTTACATCATGAAAATAAAATATAAACCTACCAAAAAAAAGATGAAGAATGGCAGGTTGAAAATCACCAATTATCCGTTCTGAAAGACGACACCGGCAATCCTTCAGTAGAAAAAAGTTCAGCCCTAACGTCATCAGCAAAAGCATACCTTACTGCAGTCGGCTTTTTTACTTCGGTAGCCCAGACTAAAACAGCATCCTTACGAATAAGAGCTTTTGCCTTGTAGAATTTCTGGTCATCGCTGGCTATTTCAAACAAAGTTAGCGGTTTGCCATTAGATGTTAATCCGCGTGGAGCATCAGTAAAAATTAAATTTACAGTGTCAGCTTTTATACTCATTTGCTTTAATGTCGGACTCAAATGGGGTAAATTCGAAAAACCATAAGTTTTTGCCAAAGCCAAATAAGAGAGTCGTTCGCCCACTACCCTTTTATTCGATGGATGAATACCACCATTTCCGGCATCAAGTAATACAGCCATGCCTGTATTGGGTTGCTGCTGCGAAATAATGAGTTGTTGCTCTTTCATGTAAGGGCTTATTCCATTTTCCCTGTAAAGATAGGGAGCAATCTGCGCAAAATAAATAGGAAAAGTTCCGATTCCCCATTTCTGTTGCCAATCGTTATGCATTGTTTTAAAGAGAGCTGCATACTCGTTGTAATTTTTTAGATTTCCTTCGCCCTGATACCAAATTACACCTCGCATACCAAAACCCACAAGAGGCTGAATCATACCGTTAAACAACAAACAAGCACTTCGATTTTCGTATTCAATTTCTTCATCTTTTTCCAAAATTCTTTTTTCCGGAAATTCTTTTATTGCTTCTTTCGACATCCATGTTTCAATTGTAGAACCACCCCAACTGCTGTGAATAATCCCAACTGGAACGTCCAATGCCTGTTGTATTTGTCTGGCAAAGTAATAAGCGGTAGCTGAAAAGTTGCCTGTTGTCGAAGGCGATGCTTCCACCCATTTTCCTTCAACGTTATCCGTTTTTTGAGTTGTACTTTTACGTTTCACATTGAAGCATCTGATAGCTTTGTTACGCGACATGGCAATATCCTGCAAAGCTCCTTCCACAGGCTGTGAACCATAACCATACATAGGCATATTCATATTCGACTGTCCACTGCACAACCACACTTCCCCAATCATAATATTCTCTATTGTAATTGTTTTACCCTCTTCGAAACGAATACTGTATTGATTATACGAAGCTGCCGGAGTTTGAATTTGCACTTTCCACTTACCATCATTTTCAACCTTTGTAAGGTATTCTTTATTGTTCCACGAAGGAGTAACTTTCACTGACTTTCCGGGTGTTGCTTCCCCCCAGACCGATACGGATTGATTTTGTTGAAGGACCATGTCTTTAGTAAAAACTGTCGACAGTTTCAGTTGACCGCTCACTATGTAAGGCAGTATCATTAATACAAATAAGATATTCAGTTTTCTCATATAAATATTGTTTGCTGTTCCATTTCTCACTAAAGTATAACTTTGAAATTTTGATTATTTACCGAAACTATAAAAACACCGTTATTATTAATCCGTATTTTCGCTGACTCCGAAAAGCTTTTTTTATAGATTAAACTTCCTGTAAGACTCCTTATTTGAAAATCGTATGTTTCAATATCTTGTTTTTTAATAATATGGATGTATTTTCCATCAGAGTATACATCCGGCTTTTGACTTTCGGGAACGTGCAAACTGGAATTGGAATTATATACATTGTTTATTACGGCATCGGCATATCTTTCGCCAAAAATCAACTGACTGTTTCTGTCGAAATGCGGATCGGTATAATCAATCAAAGGAGTTAATGCATTCGCCGAAACACATGCCGAATTACTAATAAAAGTACTGACGGTATTTATCATACTGTTGAAAGCTGTTGAACCCGAAAAATCGCCACGCCAATAAGCCAATTCTCCGGCCACAAAAAACAGATTCTCGTTGTTCAAGTCTTTCCGGATATCTGCCACAAGCGAACTTAACTGATCAGGGTAAATCGCAACTTTTGAACTACTGCTGTTTCCTTCACCCTGATGCCAAAGTATGCCTTTGTATTCGCCCCACTTGGTAGCCTGTTTCGCCCTGCGAATGGAAGAAGCATACAAAGTGTCGGTTGATATTTTCAACCATTGTTCAATTGTAGTACCTCCACGAGCATTTACAATCAGTCCTACCGGATTTACGGATACTTGAGCAACTTTTTTAGAAAAAGAATACGCTGGTCCAATTTGCTGTATGGACAAATCCTTTCGGACAGCCGAATATTTATTTAACGGATTGGAAGCT
>JAYRXP010000226.1:0-1888 GCA_041917395.1 Paludibacter sp. | reverse complement strand
TGATTTTGGACAAAATTAGTTCGTTTCGTGCCAATTTCGGTATGTTTTCAGGTCAAAAAAGTATGTTTACCCCAAAAAATTAATCCAAATAAAACAACTCCGGCAATTCTGTTGATACAGGCGAGTTATCAGCATTCGTTTCCATAATATCAGCCATATAAGCCCACCATTTTTGAACAACCGGATTCACGCCCAAATCCTGCGAGCCTGTTTCACCTTTCACTTTCTGTGTCGCAAAAAGTATATTGGTTTCTCTGTCCCAAAAAATCGAATAGTCGTAAACCCCGCTTGCTTCAATCAGGTTTTTTAATTCCGGCCAAATCTCATTATGTCTTTTCTCGTATTCTTTCTCAAAACCTGGTTTGAGAAACATTTTAAAAGCTTTACGTGTCATAATATTAATTTAAAAAATTAGATTTACTTACCCATTGAATTCCAACAAGTTACTTTAATTTTTTCGTTAAATGGAATTACGCGGGCTTTCCATTTAATTGTTCTTGTCTCGCCCGGAAGTAATTCGAAATAGTTATCTTGGAAATCCACGTCACCCTCAAGCGTAACCACTCTGGCCCATTTATCTGCTGAAATTGTAACTTCACCGGAATCGTACGAATATTTCTGACTAATTGAGAGATTAGTTTGCGGATAAATAATATCTATGGGTTTTCCGGGGGTCCAGTAGCTTCTATCTGTCCCAAAACTACCCGATATTTCGCAAACCAGAATGGCTGAATTCAGCAATTTACCTTTTAGCTCATCTAACTGTAAATCAGCTACTTTTATGGATATATTTGCAGCTATCTGAGTTTCAAATTCTTTCAGAACAGTTGCTTTTCCATCTACAGGTTGTATAAAAATCCGGACTTTTGCTTTTACATTCTCCGGTAAATCGTTGCAAACCCACCAATTCATCGATTTATCAGTTGTTTCTGAAGCGGCTATCACAGGTTTTGCTCCGTTGTAGAAACCGTACCAACCGGCTTTTCGTCCTCCCCAATAATCAATCAAACTCCAGCCCAGCGCCGGCCAGCAGTCGTTGTACATCCAAAACTGAATTCCACTCGAGTAGAACTTACGTCGACGACTACCTTCTAATCCCAAACGAACAAACTCATACTGAAGATACTCCATCTGTCGGATTCGCTGATCGTTGTTATTTTGTGTTTTTCCATACAACTGCTCTGATAAATATTCCATGTGCGAAAAGAGTGTCCTGTGACCAGCTGCTCCCGGATTATCAATGTCGTGAAACTCGTACATTTCGGTTCCTGAAAGATCTTCATCGTTCATAAACCTTTTAAGCACACTTTTTGATGGTGAGCCCGCTGTTGTTTGCTCACTCATAAACCGTCCGGCGCTGTATTTACTGATTATACTGCGGTAATTGCTGAAATCGAAATTCTTATCCTTAAATTCGGCTGATAAAAAAGAATTTACATGGCTATCGCCCGAAATGAGTGAATTGGTTTTTTCAGGATCGTTGCCATAAGGGCTTGTAATTCGGAACGAACGCGATGGATCTAACTTAGCCATCATAGGAGCTATTTCATTCTGATTCATAAGTTTACACGACCATTCTTCCGATGGTTTTTTGTTCAATCCCAGTTCATTATCGCCACACCAAAACACAAGAGCCGGATTATTCCGTATCAGTTTTACATTGGCTTCCACTTCTTTTTTGTATAGCTGAACAAACTCCTGATCATCATCAGGATATCCGCCACAGGCCAGCATAAAATCCTGCGAAGCCAGAATTCCCATTCGGTTACACAAATCCCAAAACTCCTGCGATTCGAAAATACCACCTCCCCAAACACGTAACATATTTACACCTGCATCCTGAGCTTGTTTTAGGATGGTAGCATATTGATTTTTTGTTATCCGAGCC
>JAYRXP010000225.1:0-2540 GCA_041917395.1 Paludibacter sp. | reverse complement strand
CCCTACCGAAAGTGATTACGATGCTTTTGGGGTAGGTCATTCTTCAACAGCCATTTCGGCTGCTTTGGGTATGGCTGTGGCTGCGATGAAAAAATCGGAAACCGACCGGCAGGTGGTAGCTGTGGTGGGTGATGGAGCTATGACCGGTGGGTTGGCATTCGAGGGTTTGAATAATACATCGATGGTGGATAATAATATGCTGATTATTCTCAATGATAATCAGATGGCCATTGACCCTATTCACGGCGGTTTTACGCAGTATCTGATTGATATTACTACTTCGCAGACCTACAATCGGTTACGCTATAAAGCTTATAAAATGCTGAAAGGTATGGGGCTGATAAGCGAACGCGGAAAAAACCGGATTATCAGCTTTAACAATACTGTAAAAGCGGCATTAACCAAGCAACACAACATTTTTGAGGGGCTGAATATACGTTATTTCGGGCCGGTTGATGGGCATGATATTGACAGTCTGGTAAAAGTGC
The DNA here is from genome assembly GCA_041917395.1 of Paludibacter sp. GTDB lineage: Bacteria > Bacteroidota > Bacteroidia > Bacteroidales > Paludibacteraceae > Paludibacter. The sequence continues at coordinate 2,052 of JAYRXP010000225.1, read as the reverse complement.
TCACTGATATTAAGGATTTTAAAGGTCCCAAAGTACTACATTGCATCACGCAAAAAGGAAAAGGATATGAGCCGGCTGAAAAATCGGTAACAGAGTGGCATGCTCCGGGAAAATTTAATGTGGAAACAGGAGTTCGGAGTAAACCGGTTAATGATAAGCCTTCGCCGCCATTGTTTCAGGATGTTTTTGGCGAAACGTTGCTGGAACTGGCACTGCAAAACGAAAAAATTCTGGCCGTTACACCGGCCATGCCATCGGGTTGTTCGATGACAATTATGCAAAAAGAGTTGCCGGATCGTGTTTTTGATGTGGGAATCGCAGAAGGGCATGCTGTTACTTTTTCGGCAGGTTTGGTTAAAGATGGAATGATTCCGTTTTGCAATATTTACTCCTCGTTCATGCAACGGGCTTATGATAACATTATTCACGATGTAGCATTACAAAAGTTACCTGTAATTTTTTGTCTGGACCGTGCAGGTATTGTGGGGTCGGACGGAGCTACGCATCATGGCATTTTTGATATGGCTTATATGCGATGCATTCCGAATATTACGATAGCCGCACCACGTAATGAACATGAATTACGTAATCTGATGTTTACGGCTTTGGATCATAAAGAGGGGCCGTTTGTAATTCGCTATCCGCGCGGAAAAGGATACAAGGTGGATTGGAAAAATGAGATGGTAAAGTTACCGATAGGCAAAGCCGAAAAAATATATCACGGCGATGATATAGCAGTTCTGACAATCGGAACAATGGCTAACAGCGCTTTGGAAGCCATTAAACAAATAGAATCCGAAACCAAAAAATCGTTTGCGCTATACGACTTGCGTTTTCTGAAACCTATTGATAATGAGTTGCTGCACGAGGTAGCTTCGCGTTTCAAAAAAATTGTAACCATAGAAGATGGCGTTTTGCACGGGGGATTTGGGAGTGCCGTTATCGAATTTTTGGCAGAAAATAATTACCATGTAGAAACGAAACGTCTGGGAATAAATGACACTTTCGTTGAGCACGGAACTCCTGAAGAATTGTATCAGATGCTAGGACTTGATACCGAAGGGATAGTGCAGGAGCTAAAAAAACTAATTTAAGCAAAATAACCCCGATAATCGTCAGAATATCGGGGTTGTTATTTTAGCGTTTTCTATATCCGCCACCGCTTCGTTTACGGTCATTACCTTCTGAAGACCTCCGACGCGCCGGACGGTCGTCGGTATTTCGCTTGCGCCAGGGTTTCTCAGCCGAATCTGTGCTTGATGCGCTTTTTCTGTAGCCTCCTCCTGTTGAGCTACTGCCACGATTGCCGCTACCGGAACGGTCGTATTCGCGTCGTGGGCTGTCGCCTCCTGAGCGTGGACGATACTCCGGTTTCCGGCTTCCGCCATCGGCCGATTTGCTTCCTTTGGCTTCCGAAACAATATAATCACTTTCACCGGCAAAAGCAGTCAGTACTTTTTCCATTTGATCGCTGAAGACATCGAAGAAAGTAAACTTATTGGTTACTTCAATAGAACCGATACTGATTGATTTATCGCCTGTTACATCATTGATAATTCCCAAAAAGCGTTTAGGATCAATGCCTTCGCGGTCGCCAATATTAATTTTGAGACGTACACGTTTGCCACTTTTGGCACCTCGTTCACCTCTTTCTGCACGGTCGCCACCACGTCTGTCATCATATTCGCCGCGAACATGTGATTTTTCGTGGTAGTTCAAATCTTCGGCATCTTTGTAATATTCGAGGAAACGGTTGAATTCGATCGAAACAAAGCGTTTGATAATTTCTTCCTTTTCCAAACCTTCTAACTGTTTCATTATCTGTTTGGTGTAAGGTTCAATTTGTTCTTCGTTTACTTCCACATTCTGCATACGGTCAATCATGTAGAACAATTGTTTTTTACATACCTCCAGTCCGTTCGGAATTTGTTGTTGCTCAAAAGTTTTTTTAAGCATGCGTTCAATATCCTTGATTTTGAAACGTTCTTTTGAGTGGATAATTGAAACCGAAACACCTTTTTTGTTAGCACGTCCGGTACGTCCGCTGCGGTG
>JAYRXP010000224.1:0-4632 GCA_041917395.1 Paludibacter sp. | reverse complement strand
TTCATTATAAAAATACAGTCCCCCATTGTCGGTATAAGCCCAAAGTACGGAATCTTTATCAAGCAAAATATAAACTTCCCTCATTGGATTTTTTACGCCATTGAGGATTGGGAATAAGTAGTTCTTGATTTTTTTACCATCGTACCGATCCACTCCAAAGCGATTCGAAATCCAGATAAATCCTTCTTTGTCTTGCACAAAATTGAAAGCCTGTCGTCCGTTGAGCCCTTCAGCTATACTGAGATGACGTATTTGTTGTGCATTTATGTAAGTGCCTGCAATCATGAACAGGAAAATTAAGCCTGTTTTTACAAGCTTATTCCGGAGGTAATTAATCGTTAGCATTTGCCTTTAGTATTAGCATATTGTGTGGACAAATTTACTAAAAAGATTGATATATTAAACAACAGAACTAAAAATACAATTACTGCTTTCAAAACACTAAACAGAGACTATCAAATCAGAGATTGAAGCTAAATGCAAATAGATAAAAATCTATATTTCAATAATATATGCAAACGAAAACCGAAATAAAACGAACGTATATACAAACAACAACTTTTGTATTTTTATATAAAAAGTGATGCATTATGGAAGATTTTATAGAAACTCTGGAAGATATTAAAAGTCAGAAAGTGGCGGACTGAGGTACTTTTGCGGTACAACTTTTTCGGCTAATACAAATCATGAAAAAACAGATAAAAATTTCTCTCGTCGCAACTCTGATCTCCACTTCACTGGTAGCACTTTCATGTAAGCAGGAAGAACTGCCCCCCATACCAAATCCGAACCCCACTCCTACTGTCTCGGACACCACAGGTCTTCGCAACGTATCGCCTTTTCCGTTTGGTGCAGCTGTAAATGTATCGACTCTTAAATCGAATACAGCTTACAGTAATCTTTGTATTCGGGAATTCAACAGCCTGACGGCCGAAAATGCAATGAAGATGAAAGCCATAAGTCTCGGGCGTGGTAAATACTTCTGGGACGATGCTGATTATTTAGTGGGTTATGCCATTAAAAACAAAATGCGTATTCATGGGCATGCTCTTATATGGTACAAATCCACACCGGCCTGGATAGAAAGTTTTACAGGGACAAAAGATGATTGGAAAGCCATTATGCGCGAATATATTCTGGCTGTTGTAGGCCGGTACAAAGGTAAAATTCAGTCGTGGGACGTGTTGAACGAAGCCATTTTGGATAACGGAACGTTGCGTGATTGCGTGTGGTTACAAAATATTGGCACCGAATATATTGACCTTTGTTTTCAGTATGCTCACGAAGCCGACCCCGATGCACTTCTGTTTTACAACGACTACGGCCACGAATACAGTTCGGTAAAACGTACGGCTATCAATAACCTGATAACAGAACTGAAAAGCCGGAATGTTCCCATTCATGGTATTGGTTTGCAAATGCATACCAGCATTACCCGTTCCAACTCCGACATTCAGACAGCCATAAAAACTGCCGCCTCAACAGGACTGAAAGTGCATATTTCGGAATTTGATATTCGCTGCAATCCTTCGGCCATCCAAACACTCACTTATACGGATGCGTTAGCCACCGCACAAAAAGAAAAATACCAGGTGGCAGTAAAAGCTCTTTACGACCTGCCTGCAACGCAACGATACGGTTTTAGTTTCTGGGGTGTTTACGATCCGCAATCGTGGATTCCGGGCGAATATGGTGCACCTGACTGGCCATTGCCTTTCGACAAGGACTTTAAACGGAAAGCTGCTTATGATGGCATTCTGGCAGGACTTAAGTAATTGATAATTCATAATTAGGATAATGCTAAAATTTAAAACTTCTCTGATTTTGATGGTAATGATTTTGCCTTTAGTTGGATTTGCAAAAGATAAACTACCAACGGTAGCAGTAGAAGCACGTCAGAATGCGCGTGCTACAGAATGGAAAACCTATCAGGCACAAACTGTTGACCGCATTCCCGGTTTTAAAATCAAAAAAGAACCCAAACTCAACCAATACGGCAGTTGGATGACAAACAGGCAAACTGCAACAGGATTTTTTCACACACAACAGATCAATAACCGCTGGTGGATTATCGACCCCGAAGGATATCCGTATTACTGTAAAGGGGTGGCTGTTTATAGAGCCGGAGCATCCGACCTGCAGGTTCAGAAAAAGAAAGAATTATTCGGAACGGATTCTATTTGGGCAGTAAAACAGACCAACATGCTCCGCTCGTGGGGATTTAATGGCGCAGGTGCGTGGTCAGATGTAAATCTGATTCGCACAATGCAAAATCCGATACCTTACACAGTTATTATAAATCCAATGGGCGATTACAGATCAGTGCACCGTGCAAAATTTGGTGGAAAATACAAAATTACCGACTGGCAGGGTTACCGCTTTGATTTGGCTATGGTCTTCGATCCAGAATTTGATGCGTTTGTTGAAAAAGCAATGAGCGAAATTGTAAAATACAAAAATGACAAATATCTACTGGGTTATTTTACTGATAATGAATTACCCTGGAAAAACGATGCGCTCGATCGGCATTTGACTCTGCTTGCAAAAGACGAAGATGCTTATTTAGTTGTAAAAAAATGGTTTGATGATAGAAAAGGAAAACCCTCGACGGCTGCAGATATTACGCAGGACGACCGCATGGCATTTACTGCATTTTACTTTGAAACTTATATAAAAAAAGTAACTACTGCGCTGCGAAAAGCCGACCCGAATCACATGTATTTAGGTTGTCGGTTCAATCAGGACAAAGAACAGGAATTGACGAATCCTGAAATTTTCAAGGTTGCCGGAAAATACATGGATGTGATTTCGATTAATCACTATCGAAAATGGCAGCCCATAGCCGAACAGGTAAAAAACTGGGGCGACTGGTCGGGAAAACCATTTATAATTACTGAGTGGTATACAAAAGGTGAGGATTCCGGACTTCCGAACAATACCGGAGCTGGTTGGAACGTACGCACACAACTCGACCGCGGTTATTTTTACGAAAACTTCACGATAGAATTACTAAAAAGTAAAAATTGTGTGGGTTGGCATTGGTTTACCTATCAGGACAATGATCCCCTCAATTTGAAAACAGATGAATCGAATCGTGACTCCAACAAAGGCATTGTCGATTCGCAATTCAACGAATACAAGCCCTTACTTGAACGAGCTAAAATAGTGAACACCAATGCGTGGAATATAATTCAGCATTTTGACAGGAATTAGCCACAACCTCTTCAAAGAGCAATCCAAAGATTACGTTTTTTAGTATCTGGAAGATTTTATAGAAATTCTGGAAGAAATCAAAAGAGCTGAAAGTGCTTAACAGTCTATTTTTGCAACAGTAATTTTCCGCTTAAAATTGAATGAAAAATCACAAATCTAATATTTTTATGAGCATGAAGAAATCTACTTTAATAACGGCAAAGTCTAATTTTTTAGTATTGGTTGTGATAGCTTTGTTGACAACCACTAACACATTTGGTGCCACTGTAACCTGGACCGGAACAGCGGGCGATGGGCTATGGAGTTCCCCAACCAACTGGAGTTCGGGTCTTGTTCCGACAGCAGCTGATAATGTTGTCATTCCTGCCACATTTACCGTCACTCTTTCGGGTGATGCAGGCAAAATCAATAAAATTTCGGTGAGTGGTAAGCTGATTATTTCTGCAACCGGGGTTTTAAATGTCGAACAAACCGTTTCTTCTGACCCTTTGGTAGATATTGCCGGTGGTGAAATTCAGAACGATGGTTCGCTGACTATTAAACAAACCATTGCTTCGAATAATAATTTGGCGCTTAAATTCTCGGATGGAGCAGCTATTGCAAATACTAAACTCACTAACACAGGAGTGTTGACTGTAGATTTAACAGCCCGGGCAGCAGGTTCCACAACTGCTTGTATCAGTTTTGCCCATGTAACCACAAACACAAAAACAGCTCAATTGAATCTGGGAGGAACGATCAATATCAACGTTCCGGCACAGGCAAGGGTTTTTGAACTCACAAGCGGAAATGCCGTTTTGGATGGAAACTACACATTTGGTAGCGCTTCGGATTACAAAAACTGGAGATTTATGCAGTTCATAGCCGGAAATCTGACCATTGCATCAACAGCTAATATTGAAATTTATTCAGGATATAATTTAGACAATGCTGGAACTATTGCTTCTTCAAATTCAAAGGAAGTTGTTATTACCAATAACGGTAACCTCACCCTCCACGGAAGTAGCGATGTATTGGGTTATGGCATTTATATGAATCCTCAATTTGCAGGTTTCAATTGCACGCTTTCTAATTATGGAAATATTACCATAGATGGAAAATTCCCCAAAGGTCCAATTTATATGAGTGGCGCAGCTGTAACTGTAACCAATACTTTAAATAATTATTCAGGTGCTTCTTTATCTCTTACAAATACTGGGTCAACTACAGGAGCATTGGCGGCTAATACAACTGCCACCTTAACCAATATAATCAACAATGCCGGCACCATGTCGTTTAATTCCGCAGCTAGCAGGAATGTTTATTTCGGCGGTAGTAATTCCACATTCAACAACACAGGCACGGTAAATCTGACAAAGGCCTTTACGGGAAACAGCACCACTTTGGCTTGCGTTGTGAACAACAATGCGGGAGGAGTAT
>JAYRXP010000223.1:0-11443 GCA_041917395.1 Paludibacter sp. | reverse complement strand
TTCTTATTAGTTCTCCCAAAAAGGTTCTTGTTGAAGGAAATACATTTTCTTCGCAAATGACGGGAATACTCTTCGAAGGTGATATGGATTCGTGGTTCGAGAGCGGTGCTGTAAATGATGTAACAATCAGGAATAATAAATTTCTGGACGGCGCTTATGGCGGTGGTGCTCCTCATGTAACCATATGGATTAATCCTCAGCAGAAAGAAATTAATCCGAAAAAAGCTTACGAACGAAATATTATAATCGAAAATAATCTTTTTAAAACGTTTGGAGATGGTTTGTTGAGAGCTCATTCTGTTGATAATCTTCAATTTATCAATAATACAATAGAAGAGTCCGTTTTTTATCAAAAATGGAAAGAAGAACCGGTAATTGATGTGAAATCCTCGCAAAATGTTGTAATTTTGGGCAATAAAAACAATCGGAAAAAACCTTTTGAAGTTAGATTTGACGATTCGACCCGTAAACTTTCTCCTGCAGTTCAATGAATATTCAGAAATGCTTGAACGGTTTACGCCAAATGCTCATTATAAAGAACTTTTATGACAAAATCAAAATCTATTTTCAGAACATTACTTGTATTATTGCTCTTTGGTACGAATGGGATATACGCCCAGAAAACTGAGTACGAAACTTTACGGAATGTGCCATATTATCCCGATTCGGTATGTAAACACGATAAGTATTTGGCCGAACAATGTGTCTTGGATATTTATTATCCCAAAAACGTGAAAAACTTTGCAACCGTAGTTTGGATTCATGGTGGTGGATTAACTTACGGAACGCAACAACTGCCTGATTTGTTGAAAATAACAATCTTTGCATTGTAGGAGTTAATTATCGGCTACATCCGAAGGTTACAGCACCAAAATACATTCAGGATGCTGCAGCTGCGGTTGCCTGGACGTTTAAAAATATTGCAAAATTTGGTGGTGATACTGATCTGATTTTTGTTTCGGGACATTCGGCCGGAGCGTATTTGTCGTTGATGGTTGGGTTGGATAAACAGTGGTTAGCAGCCGAACATATTGATGCCAATAAAATTGCGGCTTTAATTCCGTTCAGCGGACAAACTATTACTCACTTCACCATTCGAAAGGAAAGAGGAATAGATGATAAGCAACCTGTTGTTGACGAATTCGCGCCTTTGTACCATGTACGCGGAGATGCACCGCCGACCTTACTCATAACCGGTGATCGCGAAATGGAATTTATCGGTCGGTACGAAGAAAATGCATATCTGTATCGCATGATGAAACTGGTTGGACACAAACAAATTACCTTGTACGAGTTACAGGGATATGGTCATGACATGGAAACTCCGGCTTTTCCGATTATGCTGAAATACATAAAAAAATACATAGATGAACATATTAAACAATAGTCGGGGAAATAGAAGTATCCCTATTTTACCTGTACTTGTGTTGGTAATAGCTTCTTCGATACATGTATCCTTTGCCACAAAAATTCCAACCTTTGATTTACAGCGGTTCATAAATTCTGAAATTGAATCGGGAAAAAAAGTTATTACTGTTCCCAAAGGCAGATTTCGGGTTAATCCGGAGCACAGGGTACATCTGTTGCTGGAAAATTTACAGGATGTTACAATCGATGCAACCGGAGTTGAAATGATTTGTACGCAAACAACCCGCGCCATATCAATTAATAATTGCCAGAATCTTACAATCAAAGGTTTAACTGTTGATTACGATCCACTTTGTTTTACACAGGGCATTATCAAAACCATGTCACCAGATAAATCTTATATGGAAGTGCAATTGTTCGATGGATATCCACAAAAAACAAGCACAAAACTGGAAATTTTTAATCCGGAAACAAAGTTGCTCCGACGTCACACCTATTATGGTTGGCAAAGTGTTAAGAAAACAGGCGATAAAACATTTCGTTTTACAAAAGCTGCTACATACAAGTATAACCCGCAATCCGATTTAGAAGAAGTAGGAGATATCGTTGTAATTAACAGCGACTTTGCGCCGGATGGAATGATTCCGCACGCCATACACAGTGATTATTGCCGGAATTTGCGACTCGAAAATATTACAGTTTATTCCGGTCCCACTTTTGCATTTTTCGAAACAAACGGTACCCGAAATACTTATTACCGTTGTTCGGTTGATCGTCGACCCGAAAATACGGATTATGAAAAAAGAACAATGCGTTATCGCTCCAATAATGCCGATGCTTTCCATAGTAAATTTGCCTTTGTGGGGCCTCAAATCATTGAATGCTCGGCACAGTTTCAGGGCGATGATGGCGTAAATATTTGCGGAATTTATTATTTTGTGCTTTCATCAGAAGCGGGAATTCTCAGGATTGTTTCACATCGTGAACCGGAACTCCAAAAGGGATCAATACTCGATTGTATAAGTTATAAAGGTGACCGTATACAAAACCTGAAGGTACTTGATGTGCGTGATGGCGGAACTATTAAGGGCAGTGAAATTGAGTTTGTTAATAAGTGTACAATTCACGAAAAAATTAAGTCAGACCTGATCAATCCTACAGCAAAGGTATATGAAGTGGTTGTAGATAAAGAACATAACCTGGATATGGGATCCGTTATTTCTGATGCAAACCGAACAGGAAATGGGTTTCTGGTAAAAAACTGCAACTTCTCAAACAATCGTTCCCGGGGAATTTTGATTAAAGCAAGCAATGGTTCAATAGATTCGAATACGTTGAATGGTAACTGGTTAACATCAATCTTAATTTCTCCCGAAGCATTTTGGCTTGAATCAGGTTGTTCCGATAATGTAAAAGTTGTTGGAAATAAAATAAATAACAATGCTTCTGGCGGAGCAATTATTGTAAATGCAACCTGTATGAGTAAAAAAGTTCCACCAATGGGAATTCACAACCAAATTATAATTGAAAACAACACAATACTAAAATCATCGGCTCCGGTAATCAGATGCTTTTCGACAAAAGCATTAAAGGTGAAAAATAATTTAGTGGATTCGGTTTTGGTTGATATCAATAAAGATGTGAAACTGGTGAACTGTGAGTTAGCCGAATAAATTATTTTTAGGAAGTAAAATGAGAAACAGATTTTTCTTGATTGTACTGCTTTCATTATCATTCCTGCTGCCTTATAATATACTTATATCGGGAACAAAAGTCTGTCTCGCTTCGCCGGGAAAGGTTGTTAAGGCTGAATGCAGGAGTTCTGAAAATGGAACTGAATTGCATTTTGCTATTTCAGAAATTCCTTTTACAGCACGGCTTGGAATCACCATTAATCAAAAGTATTATAATTTTCAAAATCCCGAAATTAAACTCCAAAAGACCAATGCGAGATTCAATACTTATAGTTTAAAATGTAAAAACGATCCTGTTGTTGTCGAAGTGGTAATTCTCAACAATGCCCTTGCTTACAGATACGTGTCAGTTAGTAATAACGAAGTTTTGATTAACTCAGAAAATTCTTCATTTACGGTAGCTAATGGAGCAAAGGTTTGGTATTTTGAACGAAAAAATAATTATAAACTTAAATCTTATGCGGGAGTTTGGCAAAGTTGTTCGCTCGATTCGCTTCCAACCATCTCGGGCAGTAATGTTATACAAGGAATGCCGCTGGTGTTTCAATATCCTGAAAATAAATATGCTGTTGCCACAGAAGTTAATCTGCAGAATTATAGCGGAGCAAGATGGGATTGTTCAAAAAAAAATACGATTTGCGTGAATTTTACTGAAAAAGAAAAGGGCTTTCTGGTGAAACCAGCATTTCGTTCGCCCTGGAGAGCGATTTTTGCAAGTAATAGTTTAACTGAACTGGTAAATCAGAAAATAATTGAACAGTTAGCCGAAAAACCTGACAAAAAACTGTTTGCCGACAAATCGTACATCGTACCCGGAAAATGTGTATGGCGCTGGTTTAGTAAAGGAACCGGTACACCTGAACAAGAGCGTGAATTTGTAGATTATGCAGCCCGGCTCAATTTTAAATACAGCATGGTTGACGAAGGTTGGGAGCATTGGAATGAATATTGGAAAGAAGTAAAAAAACTCACTGAATACGGAAAAAGTAAAAAAGTAGGAGTTTTTCTTTGGAAACATTCGCATAAAATTTCCGATCCGAATAATGATTTCATTCAAATGCGTTTATGGCTCGACAGTGTAAAACAAGCTGGAGTTGCAGGCGTAAAAGTTGATTTTATGGATAGCGAAAGTAAAGATTGGATTGATTTTGATATACGGCTATTAAAAGAATGCGCACAACGACAATTAATAGTTAATTTTCATGGTTGTCAAAAACCCACAGGAGAGCAATTTACTTTCCCGAACGAAATTACACGCGAAGCTATACGTGGTTTGGAGTTAAACAAACATCCCGAAGGGCCTGTTACGGCATCTCACAATGCTTTATTACCTTTTACACGACTGGTTTTAGGCTCGGGCGATTATACTCCCTTGTCGTTTGTAAATCCTGGAAATACTACTTTGGCACATCAATTGGCTACGTTTGTTGCATTCAATTCACGTTTGCAGGTAATGGCTGAGGATCCCGAAATAATTCTGAGTAATCCGATTGTAAATCCTTGTGTGGATTTGATAAAAGCAATTCCGGTAACATGGGATGAAACAATTGTGCTTCCGCAAACCAAACTTGGCGAACTGACTGTAGTTGCGCGCCGAAAGGGTGAAAGTTGGTTTGTTTATGCATTGAACGGAACTGAAGAGGCAAAGGAATTCTCGTTAAATTTGACGAACATCATTCCGACAAAAATGAGTAAAACCACACTTTTTACCGACAATCAAAATGTTCCAAAAGTTCTTATTGAAGGTAAAAGTCATAGAGATAGTCCATTAAAACAAGGTTTTGTAACTCCATTCCAAAAAATTGAAAAACCTTTTTCATTTAACGAAAAGCTAAACCTTGCTCCCAATGGAGGTGCTGTAATTTGGATTCGATAAAATATTTACAAAAATACAATATGGTAATGAAAATCAGATACTTTACAATGATATGTGTCTTGTTAACGGCACTACATTCGCTAATGGCAGCCAATTTATTTGTCGAAGCCGAGAGCTTTACAACAAAAGGTGGTTGGGTTGTCGATCAACAGTTTATGGATCAAATGGGGTCGCCATATATATTGGCGCATGGTTGTGGTAAAAAAGTAAACGATGCATCAACAGTGTTGAAATTCCCCGAAAACGGAGTTTATCAGGTCTATGTTCGTACTTTTAACTGGACTTCGCCCTGGACATCAAAACCAGGTCCCGGCCAGTTTCAACTTTCGGTTGATGGCAAAAAAATAGAAACTGTACTCGGAAATACGGGCTCACAGTGGATGTGGCAAAAGGCTGGCGAAATTGTAATTAACAACAGAAAGAATGTTACGCTTGCAATTCATGACTTAACCGGATTTGATGGTCGGCTCGATGCCATTTATTTTACAACTGATAAAAACGATATTCCTCCGGCTGATAAAATGGCTCTTGATTCCTTCCGAAGAACAAAATTATCTATTAAAAGTGCAGATGTAAAAAAGTTCGATTTGGTGGTTGTTGGTGCCGGAACAGCAGGAATTTGCGCTGCTGTAGCTGCTGCAAGGCAGGGTGTAAAAGTAGCACTAATCCATAACAGACCTGTGCTTGGTGGCAACAATAGTTCAGAAGTCAGGGTGCATTTGGGAGGAAAAGTTAATGTGGGAAAATATCCAAATTTGGGTAATATGGTTCGAGAGTTTGGACCTACTAAAGAGGGAAATGCCCGTAGTGCTGAAAATTACGAAGACAGTTTGAAAATGGCATTTGTGAAAGCTGAAAAAAACATTACTTTATTCTTAAATTTTCATGCCTATGCTGTTAATGTTAACAAAGACTCGAAAATTGAGTCTGTAAAAATTAAAGACATTTATTCGGCAAAAGAGCTCATTCTAAAGAGCCCGCTTTTTGTTGATTGTACAGGCGACGGAACTATAGGATTTTTGGCAGGTGCCGAATTTTCGCAGGGAACTGAGGCATATGATACTTATAAAGAGAGTCGTGCCCCAAAATCTTATCAGAAAACCACTATGGGCTCATCTGTACAATGGAATACCAAAGAGACTGGTTCTTCGGTTAATTTTCCGGATTTTGAATATGGCCTGATCATTAACGAAAAGAATTGCGAAAAACTTACAATGGGCGAATGGACGTGGGAAACCGGAATGAATTACGATCAGGTAAATGAATTCGAAAGGGTCAGGGATTATGGTATGCTGGTTGTCTATTCTAATTGGTCATTTCTTAAAAATCATCTTCCTGAAAACGAAAAGTTCAGAAATCGGGAACTGAGTTGGGTTGCATTTATTGCCGGAAAAAGAGAAAGCAGGCGATTGTTGGGCGATTTAATTCTGACTCAAAACGATTTAGATAATTATGTAGAGTACAAAGATGGAACAGCTTCTTCAACCTGGACTATTGATTTGCATTATCCTGATCCTGAGAATTCAGCAAAATTTCCGGGTGAAGAATTTAAATCAATTGCCAAACATACCAAGATTTATCCGTATCCCATCCCTTACAGATGTTTATACTCTCGTAATATAAATAATTTATTAATGGCTGGCAGAAACATAAGTGTGTCACATATTGCACTCGGAACTGTACGCGTTATGCGAACTACAGCCATGATGGGTGAAGTGGCTGGTTTGGCTGCTTCGGTATGTAAAAAACACAATTGTTCGCCACGTCAGGTTTACTCTGACTATTTCAGCGATCTTGTAAAGCTGATGGAAAAAGGCGCAGGCAAACCTGATGCTCCTGACACACAAAACTACAATGTGATGGAAAATTTAAGTACTAAACCGTTGAAATAAAATTACAATTATAACTTTTTACATCTTAATATCAATTTAAATCTATAATTTTGTCTTAGGTATGATATTCAAAGCTAAAATGCATTGTAAAAATCATATAAATAATTGATTTTCAGGATACAAATCAACAATCACCAAAGTAACTCAAAATACTTATGAATTCAAAAAACAAAATTATCTTTTTTATTTTTTTATTTTTTGCAGTATCGGTACAGATTCAGGTTTTTGCCCGAAAAACAATACATGTACTGGCTATTGGCAACAGTTTCTCAGTTGATGCTACAGAGGCTTACCTTGATGATTTAGCAAAAGCTGCCGATGTTGATCTGATCATTGGAAATTGTAATATCGGTGGTTGTTCTTTAGAAAGACATTGGTCAATGGTAAAAGCAGATTCAGCCATGTATTCGTACCGAAAAATTACTAATGGAGACTCTCTACTGTTTCATAAACAAACTCTAAAACGTTGTTTACTGGATGAAAAATGGGATTATATTACATTTCAGCAAGTTAGCCACTTGGCAGGAATACACTATTCCTATTTCCCATACATCATCAACCTGAAAGATTTTGTTTCAAACACCGTGAAAAATAATAAAGTTAAATTTGCTTTTCACCAAACATGGGCTTATGCTAACAATTCGACTCATACGGGTTTCAGAAATTACAATAACAACCAATTGGAAATGTACAATGACGTTGTAAAAACTATTCGTGAAGTAGCAAAAGAAACTGGAATAAAAATAATTATACCATCAGGCACAGGTATTCAAAATGGCAGAACCAGCAGTATAGGTGATAATTTTTGCAGAGACGGATTTCACTTGAGCCTTGATCTTGGGAGATATACTGCGGCATGTGTATGGTTCGAAGTATTGACTGGAAAATCAGTACTGAATAATAAATTTAAGCCGGTAAGTATCTCATCTGAAACTGCGAAAATTGCCAGAACCGCAGCTCACAATGCCGTTAAATGTCCATTTAAAATCACACAACCTCAGTAATAGTAATACTTATTACAATTGACGTGGTTGGATGTTGATTTTTTCAAATTAGCCACCCAAAACAAGCAGTCCAGATTGTCGTTACACAATCCGGACTGCTTGTTCGAACCAACAAAGAATGAAATTAATGTGTGGTTCGGATTAGTTTTTTATCCTCAAATAAGCAACATAGCGTCGCCATAAACGCCGAAGCGATAGCCTTCTTTGATAGCTACTTCATAAGCGTTCATCACGTTGTCATAGTCGCCAAAGGCTGCAGTGAGCATAAGCAGCGTAGAATAAGGCAAATGAAAGTTGGTAATCATGGAATTGGCTACTGTAAAATCGTAGGGTGGAAAAATAAATTTGTTGGTCCAGCCTTCGTAGGGTTTTATTTTCCCTTCGGTGCCCACTACAGTTTCGAGCGCACGCATTACAGTTGTTCCCACAGCACAAATACTGCGTCCTTCGTCCCGTTTTTTGTTCACATAATCGGCAGCTTCGCGGGTAATTTCCATCTGTTCCGAATCCATTTTGTGCTTTGTCAGGTCTTCCACATCTATTTCGCGGAAATTGCCCAAACTCATGTGCGAAGTGATAAAAGTGGTGTCAATACCTTTGATTTCCATACGTTTTAGCAACTCGCGGCTGAAGTGCGTTCCCGCAGCCGGTACAGCAACCGCTCCTTCTTTTTTGGCAAAAATTGTCTGAAAACGTTCGGCATCGTCCGGCTCAACAGCGCGGTTGATATTGCGTGGAAGCGGAGTTTCTCCAAGGTCAAACAGCGCTTTTTTAAACTCTTCGTGCGTACCGTCAAACAAAAATCGCAGTGTACGTCCGCGTGAAGTAGTATTGTCGATAACTTCGGCAACAACCGAATCATCTTCGCCAAAATAAAGTTTGTTCCCGATACGGATTTTCCGTGCCGGCTCTACAAGTACATCCCACAATTTCATATCGTGGTTGAGTTCACGCATCAGAAAAACCTCAATCTGAGCTCCCGTTTTTTCCTTATTACCATACAACCGGGCCGGGAAAACCTTTGTATCGTTGAATATAAACAGATCATGTTCGTTGAAATATTCCAGTACATCTTTGAAAATACGATGTTCAATTTTGCCGGTTTTACGGTCTAAAACCATTAAACGCGATTCGTCGCGATGACGTGCAGGATATTGAGCGATAAGCTCATCGGGCAATTTAAACTTAAATTTCGATAGTTTCATAATTCAATATATTTATTTTTTATACCTTCTTTTTTTAAATCAGAAATTAAGAAAACAGAAATTTTTATTCTGCAACAATTTCCTGATTCCCGAGTATTTCTTTTTCAACGTGATTCACCAACGATTCAATTTCCCAACAATCGGTCAGCGTAACGTCGCCGATTCGGGTTCGCTCCAACGCAGCCAAATGTGCTCCACTGTTTAGCGCCTGTCCGATATCGCGTGCCAGTGCCCTGATATACGTCCCTTTACTGCAAACCACTCTGATTTTGAGTAGTGGTAGCGAAAAATCGAGCACCTCAATTTCGTCGATTACCAGCAATTTGGGCTTTAGCTCTACTTCCTGACCTTCGCGGGCATAGTCGTAGGCGCGCTTTCCGTCAACCTTTACAGCCGAATAAACCGGCGGCACCTGCCATATTTCGCCTGTAAATGTTGGTATCACAGCATTCACCAATTCGGACGTAATGTGCTCTGTCGGATAAGTGGCATCTACGGGTAGTTCTTTATCAAAACTTGGCGTAGTGGCCCCCAATTCAAGCGTAGCGATATATTCTTTGGTTTGATACTGAAAACTTTCAATTAATTTTGTTTTTTTTCCCGTGCAAATTATCATCACACCGGTAGCCAGCGGATCAAGTGTTCCGGCATGTCCTACTTTTAATTTTTTAATTTTCAGTGTCTTTTGCAGCTTCCACCGAAGCTTATTTACCAGATTGAACGATGTCCAGTTCAATGGTTTATTTACGTAGAGGATTTCTCCTTCAATAAAATTCATTTCTTTTATTTAAAACGAGAAAATAAGAAATTAAGAAAATATTTTTTATCCATAATTTTCTAATTTCTAACCTCAAATAATACTCAAATCAACTCCCAATGCCAACAAAACCAGCAGTGCTACACCAACCACTATACGATAATACCCAAAAGCTTTGAAGCCATATTTGGTAATAAAACCGATAAAAAATTTGATAGCAAGCATAGCCACAATAAATGCAACCGCATTGCCTATAATCAGCGTAAGTAAATTATCGGTAAGCAGTTGTACACCCGAAGGTTCGCTTACTAACTTCAGAAGTTTGTAGCCCGATGCTGCAGCCATAGTAGGTACCGCCAGAAAAAAAGAGAATTCAGCGGCATTCTTACGCGAGAGTTTGGTTGTCATCCCTCCCACTATTGTGGCCATGGAGCGCGAAACACCCGGAATCATGGCAATACACTGAAAAAATCCTATTTTGAGTGCCCGCTTCCAGTCCATTTCCTGATTTTCGTCGGGTTTGTTGAACCATTTATCTACAAATAACATCAACACACCGCCCACTACCAACATGAGCGACACCACAAAAACGCTTTCGAGCATGGCATCGATATAGTCGCTCGCCAGAAAGCCAATTATGGCTGCCGGCAAAAAGGCAATAAGCAGTTTTACATAAAAGTCGACAGTTTGAAAAAAGCGTTTCCAATAAAGGATAATAACCGAAAGGATGGCTCCAAACTGGATATTTACGGTAAATGCTTTTACAAAGTCGGTGCTTTCAACACCCAGCAAACTCTGCGCAATAATCATGTGGCCTGTAGACGAAACCGGAAGAAACTCGGTGATACCTTCAACTATAGCGATAATTACAGTTTCGAAAATACTCATTTCGATTTGGGTTTATAAAGTATAGCAAAAATGAGAAATATAAACCCGAAAAATGAAATCATCGGACCGATTGTAATTCGACGCGTACTAAAAATATCCGGATTGAATTCGAGTGTTGTTGACGAGCCAGTCATCAGCACAAAACCGAGCACAATAACCAAAAATCCGGCTGCAATCAGCAACAGATTTATTTTTCCAAGACGTAATTGTTTGTTATTTTCCATTATTATAAATATTTACTAAAACTATTAGCTGAGATACATGTCGTTCGTATTCATTTTCAGATAACGACCTATCGACAGGTAAGTGGAAGCTGCCATCAGCACAACTCCCGAAAGGAGCACAATAACAGCTGCCCAAAGCGCAGATGCGGTGTTTAATGACAAACCTGTTAATCCGAATTCGAACAACACGTAGTAAACCACCATTGCTAAAATAACTATTGCAACAGCTGCAGAAACCAGTCCGTTGATAACAGCCTGACGTATATATGGCTTGCGGATAAACCAGTTGGTAGCACCAACCATTTGCATGGTGTTAATCAGAAAACGATTGGAATAGATAGACAATCGAACCGTATTGTTGATAAGTGCCACAGCTACGATTAGTAGTACCAGCGCCAGTCCAAGCAACACAATGCTTATCTTCTGAACATTTTCGTTTACCAACCCGATTAAATCTTTCTGATAAGCAACCCTTTCGATACCTTCGAACGATTTTAATTTCGATTCTATCATTTTTACGCTATCGGTATTGGCA
>JAYRXP010000222.1:0-7108 GCA_041917395.1 Paludibacter sp. | reverse complement strand
GATACGTTGTTTTATCGGTTGGATAAACCTCAAATGGAAATGGCTATGACGGTGGCTTTGCAAAAAGCCAATGAGATGAAGGGACAAATAGAGTTCAATAAGTTAAGTGTAGGAGAAACAGCTCTTTATGTAAGCCGCCACGAAATTGAATGGCACCGCAAATTTACACTTTCGTTTGCCTGTCTCATTTTCTTCTTTATTGGAGCCCCGCTCGGTGCAATTATTCGTAAAGGTGGCCTCGGAGCACCGGTGGTTATTTCTGTGGTCATGTTTATTATTTATTATATAATTGACAATACCGGCTACAAAATGGCGCGTGAAGGCTTATGGACTGCTTTTCAGGGAATGTGGTTAAGTTCATCCATATTGTTGCCTGTTGGTATTTTCCTTACATACAAAGCTGCTGTGGATGCTGTGTTGTTCAATACCGAGGAATATCTCAAATTTATGCAAAAAATAAGAAGTTTTATTGAAGTTAAGGTTTTGAAAATCAATAGCTGATCAATGAAATGCTTCGCAGAATTAATAAAACCAAATTTAAAAAAATATGGAATCAGTATTAAATACAATTGAAGAGGCGATAGCTGATATAAAGGCCGGTAAAATTGTAATTGTTGTGGACGATGAAGATCGTGAAAATGAAGGTGATTTTATTTGTGCTGCCGAAAAAGTAACGCCTGAAATTGTAAATTTTATGATTACAAATGGTCGTGGATTGTTGTGTGCGCCACTTACCGAAGAGCGTTGCGACGAGCTGGAACTCGAAATGCAGGCCCAGGCCAATACTTCCATTCACGGAACTCCTTTTACGGTAAGTATTGATAAACTGGAAGGCTGTACAACCGGAGTGTCGGCTGCTGATCGGGCCGCTACGTTTCTGGCACTTACCGATCCTGAATCAAAGCCTGAAACATTTGGTCGTCCGGGGCATATTTTCCCGCTTCGGGCACGTTCAAAAGGTGTTTTGCGCCGTTCGGGTCATACCGAAGCTGGTGTTGACCTTGCCCGCCTTGCCGGACTTTATCCTGCAGCTGCACTTATTGAGATAATGAACGAAGACGGAAGTATGGCACGGCTACCACAGTTAATCGAAACTGCACGGAAGTTTGATATGAAACTGGTGTCGATCAAAGATCTGATTGAGTATCGTTTACGTACCGAATCGCTTGTCGAAAAAGGGGTTATGGTTAATATGCCGACTGCTTATGGCGAATTTAAACTTATACCGTTCAAACAACTATCGAATGGCCTCGAGCACGTTGCGTTGATTAAAGGCGAATGGCAAAAAGATGAACCGATATTGGTTCGTGTTCATTCATCATGTGTTACGGGTGATATTTTTGGTTCGATGCGTTGCGAATGTGGCGAACAGTTGCACAAATCGATGGAAATGATCGAAAATGAGGGTAAAGGTGTTGTTGTGTATATGAATCAGGAGGGACGTGGAATAGGTTTGATGAACAAAATGAAAGCCTACAAGCTTCAGGAAGAAGGTATGGACACCGTGGATGCTAATCTGCACCTGGGTTTCAAAGCCGACGAACGCGATTATGGAGTGGGCGCACAAATACTACGCGAAGTAGGTGTGTGCAAAATCAAATTGCTTACCAATAATCCTATAAAGCGCATTGGATTAGAAGCTTACGGTTTGTCGATTGTTGAAAATATACCTATCGAAATAAAACCAAATAAGTACAACGAGTTCTACATGCAAACTAAAAAATTGCGTATGGGACATACGTTGAAATATACAAAGTAATATAAGAATATTGATAATTAAGAAATTAGAAATTGAGTTACAAAACTTATTTTCGGATTTCCTGAATTTCAGATTTTCTAACTTCAAAATGGTAGTAGGAATAACAGGTGGCATTGGGAGTGGCAAATCCACTTTGTCGGAGCGACTTCGTGAAGCAGGTTATTCTGTTTACGATACCGACAGTGCTGCCCGTCGCCTGCAGAACGAAAATCCCGCAATCCGCCATGAGATCATTGAACTATTCGGCGAAGAAGCATATACTGCTAATGGACTGAATCGTAATTATATTGCTGGTATTGTTTTTAATCAACCCGAATTTTTACATCAGCTCAACCACATTGTACATCCTGCTGTAAGAGCTGATTTTAAAGAATGGGCTGCGCAGCGCGCGGCAGAAAAAATGTTGTTTCTGGAATGTGCTCTGCTTTTCGAAGGTGAGTTTTATCAGCTGGTTGATAAGATTATACTTGTTACAGCCCCAGAATCTGTTCGTATACAGCGTGTTATGAAACGAAACGGACTTACTTCAGATCAGGTGCTCGAACGTATCAAAAATCAGCTTTCCGATGTGGAAATGGCTCCAAAATCCGATTTGATTATTGACACCACTGTTACCGACATATACAAACTGGATGTTTCTCAGTTTCTGTCAAACCTCTAATGGCATTTTCAAAGGTTTTATGTCCCTAATCTCTCTTTCGGAATCTACAAATTAAAAATGGCAGGTATTTACATCCATATTCCTTTTTGTTCGCAGCGTTGTAGTTATTGCGATTTTTACACCCGTGTTGCTCCCCGTCAGATTGAGACTACTGTGAATGCCATCGTACAGGAAATGAACCTGAGAGCTGGCTATTTAAAAGGTGATGTGATAGAAACAATTTATTTCGGAGGAGGAACGCCAAGTTTGCTGTCTGCAGGGCAGTTCGGGCTGATATTTGACAAAATTTATACGCTTTTTAATGTTAAAAGCGATGCTGAAATAACATTTGAAGCTAATCCGGATGATTTAACTCCGGAATTTTTTGAATCTGTTCAATCGCTTCCATTTAATCGTATAAGTATTGGAATTCAGAGTTTTGACGATGCGCAGCTAAAACTTATAAACCGCAGACATACCGGCGCCGAAGCTATGCAGGCAGTTCGTAATGCCCGAAATGCCGGATTTAAAAACATAAGCATTGATCTGATTTACGGCCTGCCACTGCAATCGCGCGAAAGCTGGGAAGCACAACTTGCAAAAGGACTTCAGTTGCAGCCCGAGCATATTTCGGCCTACGGACTAACTTATGAGCCGGGCACACCGCTCTATAAGCAGCGTGAACTTGGACGTATTAGTTCGGCAGATGATACTGAAATGATTGATATGCATAATCTTATGCTTAAAATGCTCGAAAAATCAGGTTACGAGGCCTATGAAATTTCAAATTTTTCAAAACCGGGTTTTCGCTCACAACACAACAGCGCATACTGGAAAATGTTGCCTTATCTTGGTTTAGGGCCTTCGGCTCATTCTTTCGATGGAAATTCGCGGCAATGGAATGTGAGTTCCATTAAATTATACAACGAAGCAGTTTTCAATGACGGCACTTTTTTTGAGTTGGAGCAACTCTCCGTAAACGACAGATACAACGAATACATTATGGTTGCGTTGCGCACCAAAGAAGGTGTTAATACTTCTTATTTGCAAGACACGTTCGGTAGTGCATACTACGAAAAATTTAACCTCACAGCTCAAAAACACATTCGGAGCAATCATCTGATAATCAAAGATGATTATGCGCTTTTGTCAACCTCAGGAATTTTAATTTCAAATTTAATTATCAGCGATTTTGTGATTGTATAACTTAGTTTTTGTTAGAAAATCAGAATGTTTTTCAACGAATCCACTATTTCAGCGTGTTTACCGTTTTCTCAAAAAAAAAATTGTACTTTTGTGGTTCATAAAAAATCACTGATTTAAAAATGGGAAATAAAGTACAGAAAAGCGATTTCAGATCGAAATTTTCGCGTTGGTTTTGGACGTTATTCGGGTTCGGACTCTTGTCGACAGTTCTGATTTTTGTTTTTATTATTCTGGGTTGGATTGGTTATCTTCCGCCTATCGACGAGCTCCAGAATCCGATAAACAAATACGCTACTGAAATATATTCTTCCGACTCACAGTTGCTCGGACGCTTTTCGCGCAGCAAGGAAAACCGCGTAAAAGTGGAATACAATGAAATTTCCGAACACGTCATTCATGCGCTTGTGGCTACTGAAGATGTGCGTTTTTACAATCACTCCGGTATCGACGGTATTGCGTTGGCACGTTCTATTGTTTTTCGCGGAATTTTACAACGCAAAAGTTCGGGTGGTGGTAGTACCATTACGCAGCAGCTTGCCAAGCAGTTGTTCTCCGATGTTGCTCAAAATGTGATACAGCGCGCATTTCAAAAACCCATTGAGTGGGTCATTGCCGTGCAGCTCGAACGTCTTTACACCAAAGAAGAAATTCTCACGCTTTATCTGAATCAGTTCAGCTTTCTGAACAATGCGGTGGGAATTAAATCAGCGGCTCAGGTGTATTTTAATACTTCACCATCTAAACTGAAAATTGAAGAAGCTGCCACATTAATCGGGATGTGTAAAAATCCATCGTACTTCAATCCGGTTCGCTACAACGAACGGACGCGTGAACGCCGCAATGTGGTGCTCAATCAAATGCGTAAAGCCGATTACATTACCGACGAGCAATACGATTCGCTGAAAGTGCTTCCGCTCACACTCGATTATCAGCGTGCTGACCATAAATCGGGACTTGCACCCTATTTCAGGGAATATCTGCGTCAGATACTGATGGCTGAGGAGCCTTCAAGAAGTGATTATGCGAGTTGGCAGGAAGAAAAGTATAAAGAAGACCTTTGGCAGTGGGAAAACAATCCGTTGTATGGTTTTTGCAATAAAAACACAAAACCGGATGGCACTCCATACAATATTTATGTTGATGGTCTGAAAATTTACACGACTATTGATTCCCGCATGCAAAAATATGCCGAAGAATCAGTCCGCGAACATATTGAATCTCTGCAAAAAACGTTTTTCAAAGAAAAGAAAGGACGTTCGTATGCTCCGTTCTCAAAAAGAGTGAAACCTGAAGAGATTGAGTCGATTCTGAGAAATGCGATAAAACAATCGGATCGCTACCGGCGAATGAAAGATCAGGGTTTCAGCGAAGAAGAAATCAATCGCTCATTCCGCAGGCCTGTGGATATGCAGGTGTTTTCGTACAACGGAATGATTGATACGGTAATGACACCGATGGATTCTATACGTTACAATAAACACTTTTTGCGATGTGGTTTTATGTCGATGGAACCCAAAACTGGACACGTAAAGGCTTACGTGGGTGGTCCTGATTTTGCTCATTTCCAGTATGATATGGTAACGTTGGGTAAACGTCAGGTTGGTTCTACTGTTAAACCTTATCTCTATACACTGGCTATGGAAGAAGGAATGTGGCCATGTGATAAAACAGTATGGAGACCTGTTACCCTGACAACCGGAACAGGTTCTACCTGGAGCCCGAAAACAACTACCAAAGGACGGAAAGTTGGCGACGTTGTTTCCCTGAAATGGGGTCTTTCGAACTCTGACAACTGGATTTCGGCCTATCTTATGAGTCTTTTTACACCTGAATCTCTGGTTAAGTTGATGCGTTCATTCGGTATTCGCGGACAGCTCGATCCGGTGGTCTCACTCTGTCTTGGTCCCTGTGAAATTTCGGTGGCCGAAATGGTGGATGCCTATACTGCTTTCCCGAATAAAGGTATTCGTGTTGAGCCTCAGTATGTTACCCGCATTGAAGATGCCAACGGAAATGTGATTGCTAATTTTAACCCTAAAATGCACGAAATTCTGAGCGAGTCTACTGCATACAAAATGATTTACATGATGCGCGCTGTGGTTGATGGCGGTACCGGTTCCAGAGTACGTTCCAAATATGGTTTGCGTATGCAAATGGCAGGTAAGACAGGTACTACTCAGAATAATTCCGATGGTTGGTTTATGGGTTATACACCATCGCTTGTTTCGGGTGTTTGGGTAGGTGGCGAAGACCGCAGCATTCATTTCGATAACATAGCCGAAGGGCAGGGAGCAAGCATGGCACTGCCAATCTGGGCTTTGTATATGAAAAAAATATACAACGACGGAAGTTTGGGATATTCGCAAAGCGAAGTTTTTGATGTGCCCGAAACTTTTAATGTGAATCAGGGTTGCGAAGAGAATGTGTTTAATTGAATTTTTTAGACAACAGACGACTGAATAATAACGCGCAGCAAAGAACACACGAAGTGTAAATAATATTAATGAGAAAGTATATAATTCTTTTTGTTTTCGGAACAATACATTTTCTGGCTTTTGGTCAGTGGAATACGGAACGTATTCTGACTATTGGTCGAAATGCGTTGTATTTCGAAGATTATGTGCTTTCCATTCAGTATTTCAATCAGGTGATAAAAATAAAGCCTTATCTGGCTGAGCCTTACATGTTCAGAGCAATGGCTAAGGTACAGCTTGGCGACGATAAGGGTGCTGAGCTCGATGCCACCGAAGCTATTGAGCGAAATCCGTTTTTGCCCGAAGCTTATTATATTCGTGGTTTTGCGAGACGTCGCGCCGGAAATTTTGCTGATGCTGTGAAAGATTTTTCCACAGCCTACGATTTTAGTCCTAACAGTCTGAATCTGCTGCTCAACAGGATGGATGCTTATCTCCGTCTCGAAAAATACAACGAAGCATTATCCGATTTAAACACATACATTCGTCAAAGTCCTAAAAACAAACAACTTTTGTACGAAAAGGGAGTGGTTTATCTGATGATGAAAGATACGCTGAATGCAGAAAAAGCGTTTGCGGAATATGCTAAATCGGATAGTACCAATGCGCAGGCATGGGGTGCACTGGCATTACTTAAATTACAAAAAAATAATATAGAAGGTGCATACAGCGACTACAGCAAAGCAATTAAGCTGAAAAGTACGAATCCGGGCGATTATATAAATCGCGGAATTGTGAACGTACAGCGTAAAAATTACCGTGAAGCCCTGAAAGATTACGATAAAGCCATTTCTCTGGATAAAAGCAGTCCGTTGGCATACTACAACCGCGGGCTGTTGCGTGCCAATCTTGGCGACAACAACAATGCCCTGTCCGACTTGGAGAAGGTGGTTTCGCTGGATACCACTCAGATAGAAGCTTTTTACCGCAAAGCCGTGATACAAAATAGTTTGAAAATGTATCGGAAGTCGATTTCGGATTTTCAGAAAATAATTGCGAAGTATCCCACTTTTTTGCCGGCTTACTGGG